>NZ_JBEZLR010000007.1:0-93876 GCF_040652275.1 Streptomyces sp. NPDC048275 | reverse complement strand
CCGCACCCGAACCGAAGCCCGAAGTTACGGACGAGCCCGAGGCTGGAGCCGAGGTCGCAGCTGAGGCCGAGCCCGAAGCCGAGGCCGTCGCGGAAGCAGCCGCACCCGAACCGAAGCCCGAAATTACGGACGAGCCCGAGGCTGGAGCCGAGGTCGCAGCTGAGGCCGAGCCCGAAGCCGAGGCCGTCGCGGAAGCACCCGCACCCGAACCGAAGCCCGAAATTACGGACGAGCCCGAGGCACCCGAGCCGGAGCCCGCGGTTGCGGCCGCGGCTGAGGCACCCGAGCCGGAGGCTGAGGCCGCGGTTGTGGCTGAGGCACCCGAGCCGGAGGTTGCGGCTGAGGCCGTGGTTGTGGCTGAGGCACCCGAGCCGGAGGCTGAGGCCGCGGAGGCCGAGCCGGAGGAGATCTCCGAGCCGGAGCCGAAGGCCGAGGAGCCCGCCGCCGCTCCGGCACCGGAACCCGCCGCCGTTCCGGCACCGGAACCCGCCGCCGCGCAGGCGGGCGACCTCGTGGACGAACCGGCAGCCGCCGACGGCGATGAGGCCCCGCAGGGGCCACCCGCAGCCGACGACGAAAGCCGCACGGGTGGTGCGGGCGGGAACGACACGGCCGAGGGCGAAGCCGAGGCCGCCACCCCCCTCGCCCACGTCAAGACCCACGCCCCGGCCCTGGTCACCGCGTACAACGAAGCAGGGACGGCCCTCGGAAAGAGGGACCTCACCGGCACGCGCGCAAAGACCTACCTCGTCCTGGACCGCTCCGCGTCGATGCGCCCGTACTACAAGGACGGCTCCGCCCAGGCCCTCGGCGAACAGACCCTCGCCCTCGCCGCCCACCTCGACCCGGAGTCGACCGTCCACGTCGTCTTCTTCTCCACCGAACTGGACGGCACCGGCGAGCTCACCCTCCCCGAGCACGAGAACAAGATCGACGACCTGCACGCCGGCCTCGGCCGCATGGGCCGTACGAGCTACCACGTGGCGGTCGAAGAGATCGTCGCCCACTACGAGAAGTCCGGCACGACGGACCCCGCCCTGGTGATCTTCCAGACGGACGGCGCCCCGGACGCCAAGACCCCGGCCACCCAGTCCCTCACGGACGCGGCCAAGAACCACCCCACCGTCTTCTTCTCCTTCGTCGCGTTCGGTGAGCACGACAACAAGGCCTTCGACTACCTCCGCAAGCTGAAGACCGACAACACGGCCTTCTTCCACGCGGGCCCGACCCCCCGCGAACTGACGGACGCAGAGGTCTACGAGGGCGTCCTCGCGAACTGGCGCCCGTAGCGTCGCAGCGCCTCACCCCGGCCGCCCGCTTCCCACCCCGTAAAACGGGAGGCGGGCGGCCCACCCATGTCGGCTACGATTTCAAGGTTCGTAAGACGACCGGCGACACGACCTGAACCGACGATCGTCACCCCACGTAACGACTTGGGAGCAGCCCCCGATGGCTCGACACCTCATCACCAGCGCCCTTCCGTACATCAACGGGATCAAGCACCTGGGCAACATGGTGGGGTCCATGCTCCCGGCGGACGTGTACTCCCGGTACCTCCGCCAGCGCGGCCACGACGTCCTGTACATCTGCGCGACGGACGAGCACGGCACCCCGGCCGAACTGGCGGCGAAGGAGCAGGGCCTCCCGGTCGACGCGTTCTGCGCGCAGGCGCACGACGCGCAGAAGGCGGTCTACGACGGCTTCGCGCTGGCCTTCGACTACTTCGGCCGCAGCTCCAGCCCGCAGAACCGCGAGATCACCCAGCACTTCGCCCGCCGCCTGAACGAGAACGGCTTCATCGAGGAGCGCGCGATCCGCCAGGTGTACTCGCCGACGGACGGCCGCTTCCTCCCGGACCGTTACGTGGAGGGCACCTGCCCGCACTGCGGCTACGACAAGGCACGCGGCGACCAGTGCGAGAACTGCACCCGCGTGCTGGACCCGACCGACCTGATCAACCCCCGGTCGGCGATCTCCGGCTCGACGGACCTGGAGGTCCGCGAGACGAAGCACCTCTTCCTCCTCCAGTCGCGGCTCCAGCACGAGGTCGAGGAGTGGGTGGCGCGCCACGAGTCCGAGTGGCCCCACCTCGCCTCGTCCATCGCCCGCAAGTGGCTGACCGAGGGCCTGCACGACCGCGCGATCACGCGTGACCTGGACTGGGGCGTCCCGGTCCCGGCCGACACCTGGCCGGAGCTGGCGGCGGAGGGCAAGGTCTTCTACGTCTGGTTCGACGCCCCGATCGAGTACATCGGCGCGACAAAGGAGTGGGCAGACGCCGCGCGAGACACAGACCCGGAGAACCGGGACTGGAAGTCGTGGTGGTACGAAGCGGACGACACCGTCCGCTACACGGAGTTCATGGCGAAGGACAACGTCCCCTTCCACACGGTGATGTTCCCGGCCACGGAACTCGGCGTGCGCGAGCCGTGGAAGAAGGTCGACTACGTCAAGGCCTTCAACTGGCTGACGTACTACGGCGGAAAGTTCTCCACGTCCCAGAAGCGCGGTGTCTTCACCGACCACGCCCTCGAGATCCTCCCGGCGGACTACTGGCGCTACTTCCTGATCGCCAACGCGCCGGAGTCCGACGACTCCTCCTTCACCTGGGAGCACTTCACGACCACGGTGAACAAGGACCTGGCGGACACCCTCGGCAACTTCGTCAACCGCGTCCTGTCCTTCTCCAAGAAGCGCTTCGGCGAGGAGGTCCCGGCGGGAGCGGCGGCCGGCGAGGCGGAGGCGAAGCTGGGCGAGGAGATCGCGAGCCTGCTGGCCGAGTACGAGACCCAGATGGAGGCCCTGCAGTTCCGCAAGGCCGCGGCGGCGCTGCGCGCCCTGTGGTCGGCGGGCAACTCCTACCTGGAGGAGAAGGCCCCCTGGCTGGAGATCAAGACCAACCTGGAGGGCGCGGCGCTGACCCTTCGTACGGCGATGAACCTGATCCACCTCTACTCGGTGGTGTCGGAACCCTTCATCCCGGCGTCGGCCAAGGCCATGCGCTCGGCGTTCACCCTGCCGGACGACACGGCCGCCTGGGTCACGGCCGAGGAGGCGAAGTCGCTGGACTCGGTCCCGGCGGGCACCCCCTTCACGGTCCCGCCGGTCCTCTTCGCCAAGATCACGGACGAGGACCTGGAGTCGTACAAGGAGCGCTTCGGCGGCGCACCGGAGTAGTTCCGCTGCGATTCCGGCCGGGGACCCTTCTTGGAAACCGTGAACACTTCGGGGTCAAGTGTTCACGGTTTCGGAGACACCTGGGGTGGCGGCGGGCTTTCCGCGCCCCCGCCCACCGGCCGGAAACCGACCCCGATGGTGGCATGTTCGCGTCCACCCGTATGGTTTCGTCATGGCAGTCCCTCCAGTCATCCCGATCGCCTACGAGCCGAAGTCCCGCACCGAGACCATCGGTCGCTACGCGAACGGTCAGTTCCTGGCGTCGATCACGTATGCGTTCCCCGAGGGGTACCGGCCCGACGACGGCTGGGAAGAGCACAAACGCCTGTACACGGTGCTGCACACCTTCGACGCCGCGGGCCGGTACCGCGACTCGGAGATCTGGTGCGCGGGCACCTGGGCCGAGCAGCAGCGCGCCCCGTACGGAGATGACTCGGTCCTCGCCCGCGCCCGGGCCCACCTGGGGAAACTCCTGCGCAGCCTGCCCCGGCGCGCCTACACGGACATCGCGATCCACCCCTTCCAACTCACCGTCGACGGCGTGCTGTTCGGCCTGGTGATCGAGGAGGACGAGGAGGAGAGCTGGGCCGAGCTGTACCCGGACCGGCTCGGCTTCGCCGAACCGTGGGACGGCACGCACGACGCGTGATCGGATAGCATCCGGCCACTTGTGCGAGGGCCGGGCCCTCGCGGGGAGGGAAAATCCACGTGGGCAGACACGCCCTGAGACGGGGCGGTCTGGCCGCCGCCGTCTCCGCACTCGCCGTCGCCGTCGCGGCCACGGCCGTCACCGTCCTTTCCGAGGGCGCTGATTCAGCCCAGGCCGCGCCCGCGACGGCCACCGGCACCACCGAGATCACGCTCGTCGACCCGAGCTCGGACACTCCGCGCGCCGACCGGCCGCTCACCGCCGGTACGACGGGCTTCCTGCACCGGCAGAGCGGAACGGCCGGGCTGCTGTGGACGGACTACGACGACGGCACCACCGTCACCGTCGAGAACGCGGCCGGCGTCTACACGCCCGGCGCGGGCTGCACGTCGCTCGGCTCGGCGTGCCGGACGGCCTGGTACGGCTCGGACAGCGACCTGGTCGCCCTGCCGACGTCCCTGACCAGCAAGTCCGTCCCCCTCTGGGACCCGGCGACGCATGAACTGTCGACCGTCACCTCGGACTACTACTACCGTGCGCTGGCCGGTGACACCGTCGTCACCGGCCGCACCCTGATCGACTCCGTGGACGGCGAGCGGCGCGAACGCTTCGTGACCGGCGACTGGTTCATCATCGGGGACCAGCAGGTCGTGGCCGCGGACAGCTCCGGTGCGCTGGCCGAGAACGGCGCCTCGCTGTACTACATCGACCTCGACACGGCCGTCGGCACCCTCGCCTTCACCGACGTCACCGCCAACTCGTTCTATGTCCAGAGCGAGGACCGGATCGGCTGGTACGACGACGGAAACGGCGAACTCCACGTCAAGTCCCGCACCGACCCGGCCGCCGAGGAACAGGTCATCGGCCTGCCGACCTTCCCCGCCCTCGACGGCGACCCGGTCCTGACCGGCGACTGGCTGCTGCTGCCCACGGACACGGACACCGGCACGGCGATCACGGCTGTCTCCCTCCTCGACGGCTCCTCACGGACCCTGCTCTCCGACTCCGGCGTGTACGCGGTTCCCGCTCCCGGCGACGACGCCTTCGTCACCGGCGGCACCGGCGCCACCGACTGGTGGACGCGGCGCGTCAGCCTGGCCGAGGACGGCTCGCCGACGCTGACGAAGGTGTACGAGATCCCGGCGACGGAGAACGTTAAGACGGGCCTCGCGCTGAGCCGGGGCAGCCTGCGGGTGGCCGAGGACAGTCCCTCCAGCACCTTGGACACCACGTCGATCCGCACCCTGACCACGGACGGCGGCACCACGCTGACCGCCTCCGACGCCACGGCGGGCGACTCGATCAGCCCCGCGTGCCCGTACGCCGGCACCACCTGCTCGCCGCTGTGGGGCAACAGCGGCTCCGATCCCGAGGACGTCTACCTCGACACGTTCAGCGACATGGACGAGGGCGGCAGCGGTCTCCCGAACGCGGACAAGCTGATCGCCATCGGTGACGCCTGGTCCAACAGCACGCTGGAGTTCGCGACCGAGGGCGGCGCGATCGTCGACGTCTCCGACAACTACGCGGTCTACAACTCCGGCGGCTCCACTCCCGCGCAGTACGTCGGTGAATTCGGCTACGGGCAGCAGCTGAAGCGCTCGGTCCGCGCCGCCGCGCTGAACGGCTCCACCCTCTGGAGCGCCACCTCCACCGCCGGCAAGATCACCTCGTACAGCCTGACCGAGGAGAAGACCCTCACCACGGTCACGATCCCGAAGGCCGGCTGCGTGCCGACCGAGCTCCAGGCGGCGGGCCGCTGGGTGTACTGGTCCTGCGGAACGGCTTCGGCGGGCGTGTACGACACCAAGGCCGGTACGTCGGTGCCGGTGACCCCCGGTGACGTACTGCTCGGCGACGGATTCACCGTGCGTCACGACCACGCGAGCGACGAACTCGTCCTCACCGACACGGCCACCGGCACCACCCGCGTGATCGCCTCCGGCCTCCCGGACTCCGGGCAGGCCACCGACCGCCGCTACCGGTGGACGGTGGACGAGTACACGGGCCTGGTCGCCTGGTTCGACACGTACGAGCGGACGCACATCGCGACCACCGGCGTGGCCCCGTCCGCCCCGACCGTGTTCGCGACCGAGACCGCCGACGATCTGGTCTGGCTGAACTCGTCCGACGCCGACTCCAAGACCTGGAACGGCACCTGGCTCCTCTCCCGCCCCGTCACCTCCTGGTCCCTCACCTTCACCTCCGTCGAGAGCGGCGAGAGCGGCAAGGCCACCCGCACGGTCACCGGCGGCGCCGCCACGGCCTGGCTGTCGGCGACCTGGAACGGCAAGGCGACGAACGGAAGCCACTTCCCCAACGGCCGCTTCAAGTGGACCCTCAAGGCGACCGGCCTCGGCGGCTCCACGGCAACGACCGTGACCAGCGGCACCGGAACGGTCTTCGGCGGCGCGGCGGTACGCCACGACTTCCACAGCATCGAAGGCGAACCGGACGGCGTCGGCGACCTCCTCACCCTCAACTCCTCCGGCGGTCTGACCGTCCAGTTCGGCACCGGCGGCGGCAAGTTCTCCGACAAGGCCACCGGCACCGGGTGGGCCGCCGGCATCAAGGCGGTCCCGTTCGGGGACCTGAGCGGCGACCGCTGCAACGACGTCCTCGTCCGCCTCAGCAGCGGGGCCCTGCGCCTCTACAAGCCGGGCTGCGGCAGCGCGGTCAAGCCGTCGACGTCGTACACGACCCTCGCGACCAGCGGCTGGACGCAGTACGACATCCTCACCTCGCCCGGTGACATCAGCGGTGACGGCCGCCCCGACCTGATCACCCGCAACACGTCCACCGGAGCGGTGTACCTCTACAAGGGCACGAGCACCGGCAAGCTGTCCGCGCGCGTGAAGCTCTACGACAACTGGAAGGGCTACAAGAAGCTCGTCGGCGTCGGCGACATCACCGGCGACGGCATCGGCGACCTGATCGCCCAGGACAAGTCCAACACCCTTTACCGGTACGCCGGTTCGGGCAAGGGCGCGTTCACGGCCCGGGTGAAGCTGTTCAGCAACTGGGGCAGCTCCTACAACGCCGTCGTCGGCACCGGCGACCTCAACCGCGACGGCAAGGCCGACCTCGTCTCCCGTGACACCAGCGGCAATCTGTACCGCAACTACGGGGACGGCAAGGGGTCGTTCGGGGCACGTACGAAGATCGCCACGGGCTGGGGCGGCTACAAGTCGCTGTCCTGACAGGACAACGTGCGAATCGCCGCCCCCGGCCCCCTTGGAAAAGGGGACCGGGGGCGGTTCGCTACGGGCTCGGGCACCCGGCAACTAGTTGGTGAGGACCCCGGCTCCGGTCGTGGTCGCCAGCGACGTCGGCAGGTTCTTCGCGGACGACTCGATCCCGGCGGTGAGGGTCGGCGTCCAGTTCACGGTCGTCTTCAGCTTCTTCGACGACGCGGCGTTGTAGGCGGCGACGAGGTCGGTCGTCGTACCGTTGACGAGGTTGCCGCTGCCCGCGATCGAGCCCGTACCGTCACCGCTGAGCAGCTTCGCGACCTTGCCGCCGGACGGCACCGTCCAGGCGTTGTTCTGGGCGACGACCTGGGCCTTGGCGCGGGAGTTGATGCTGTAGAGGGGCGCGTAGCCGTTGAGGGCCGTCGTGTCGAAGTAGTTGTTGTAGAGGTGGATCTGGCCGATGCGGGCCAGCGGGGCGCGCTGGATGATGCCCTTCCACACGTTGTGGTGGATGGAGACGCGCAGCTTGCCGACGCTGTCGGTGTCGCTGCTGCCGATCAGCATGGTCTTGTCGTGGTTGGTGAACTGGTTGCGCTCCACCGTCACCAGGTCCGAACCGTTGGTGATGTCGAGGTCACCGTCGTGGATCTGGTACTCGCGGCCGTAGAACGTCTTGTTGGCCTTGTCGAACGACGGGGCGTCGGTGAACGTGTTGTGGTCGGCCCACACGTGGGTGGCGCCGCGCAGGGTGACGGCGTCGTACGCGGAGTTCCAGTTGCCGGTGTCACCGTCCGTCGGGTCCCACTGCGGGAAGCAGTCCTCGGTGGCGGCGAACGTGAGATTGCGGATGATGACGTTGTCCACGCTCTTGACCTGCAGGCTGCCACCGGTGATCCCGGCCTTGGTGCCCGGCACGCCCACGATGGTGGTGTTGGCCGGCACCTTGAAGACGATGTTCTTCGACTGCTTGGCCTGCGCGGCCGCCCGTGCGGTCTCCTGCGTGCCCGAGGGCAGCTTGGAGCGGCCGTAGGTGGCCGGGTCGTACGCCTTGACATAGGCGGCCTGCGAATAGCCCGTACCGGCGGCGTAGTCGGAGCAGGTCAGCTTCTTGCCCGCGTCGTCGGTGTTGGCGTCGATGACGCCCTTGACCTGAATGATCTTCGCCGTGGAGTTGGTGCTGCTGCCCAGCGCCTTCACAAGCTGGGCGCGGGTGCTGACGGTGTAGACATGCGCGGAGTCGGCCTTCGAGCCACCGGTCGTCCCGGTGCCGGACGCCGCCCAGCCGTCCTTGGCGGGCAGCACCTGGTGCGCCAGGTCGACCGTACCCGCGTTCGCGTTCAACGCGAACACAGCGGCGCCGAGACCCGCAGCCGTCACAGCGGCAACAGAAACCATGATCGAGCGACGCTTGCGGAGGGACCGGCGGTGGGAGGGGGTTGCCACGATGAGTCCTTACGTGTGTGTGGAGCACGTGCGCGGTGCGAAGCCCGGTGAAAGGGGCTTCCGACTCATCAGTGGTCACGGGGTCAGGAAAGGTTGCCGACCAAACTCACCTTATTTTCGGCCCTGGTTCGCCCGTATCTCCCCCAAGAGAGCGGCCAGACCAACGGATGAGAGGGAAAGTAGCCGGTCGGGCTCGTCGCTCTCGCGAAGCAACAACACGCCACGCCTCGCACCGGATCTTCCAGGACCGGCCCGAGATCCTCGCCCCGGTCTTCGCTGTACTGGGCATCCCGTTACCCGAGAAGGTGACCGTGGACGCGCTCACCCCCGACGTGACGGAGATCCGGCCGGTGGAGCGCCGCGTGGACACCGTGCTGCGCATCGCCCCGTCCGACGGAGACACCTTCGTGCTCGCCGTCGAGACCCAGCGGCGCCGGGACGCGGCCAAGGAATCGAGCTGGGGGTACTACGTCGCGTGCCTCCAGGCGAAGTACGGCCTTCCAGCGCTGCTGCTCGTGGTGTGCCAGGACCGGGCCACGGCCAAGTGGGCGGCCGGCCCCTTCGCCTGCGGAGCCCGGGGCTGGACCGCGCAACGGACGTATCCCCTGGTCGTCGGACCGGACAACCTGCCGGTCATCACCGACGAGAGGACCGCGGCCGAGAACCTCACGATGGCGGCGTTCTCCGCTGTCGCACATGGCCGAAGCCCCCGGATCGAGGCCATACTGGAGGCACTGGCCCGCGCCCTTCAGAGGACGGACGGGAAGTCCGCCGACTACTTCAACGACTTTCTGGACAACTCCCTGAGGAAGACCCCGGCGGGAGAAAAGTGGAGGGAAATCTTGAGTTTCGTCGGCTGATTCCCCGGCCGGGGCACGGTTCGCGAGACGGCCTACCTCGAAGGAAGAGCCGAGAATCAAGCCTCGTCGATCCTGCGCCTGCTGGAACGGCGCGGCATCCCCGTCCCCGACGACGCCCGCACCCGGATCACCGACTGCAGCGACCTCGACACTCTCATCCGCTGGTTCGACCGAGCCATCACCGCCACCCGTACGGAAGACCTGTTCTCCGAGGAGCCGGAAGAGGACTGATGCCGTTCGTCTCGTTCTTCACGGGACGGGGCACCGTTCGCGAGACGGCCTACCTGGAGGGCTGGGTGGCGGGCTGACAGGAGTGCATCCCAGCCTGCGCCCCGCCCGAACTTGTCGCCGAGAGGCGCCCAGGACTTCACGAACCCGGACGCCCCTTGTGTGCGTGCGAAGAGTTACGACGCCGAAGCCGACGCCGCCGCGCTCGGCTGGGTTTCGGTGCTGTCGTGGGTCTCGTCCGGGGCCACGCCCATCGTCAGGTGCGCGCGGACTCCCTTCGCGATGTTCTTCTTGTCGTACTTGAGGTACAGGAGCCCACCCTCATGGCCGTTCTGGGGGTAGATCGTGTCCTCGGTGAGGGTGGTGCGGGTGGCGGCGTTCGTGGAGTACGGGGACACCTCGGCCGACGCCAGGACCGACTTCTCGTCGAAGAAGAACTGACCGGTGTGGCAGGTGTGGCCACCCTCGTAGCCCGCGTCGGTCCAGGTGCCGTCGACGTGGACCTTCGTGTGGATGTGGACGGCACGCCCCTGGTACCAGCCCGGGAAGACCGTCTTGAAGGTGACGTAGCCGCGCTTGTCGGTCTTCCAGGTGCCCCGGAGATAGCGCTCGTCGTCGGTCGGCTCCGAGTGGCCGCCACCCGGAGCGCCGGAGGGCGCGCCGGACGGGGGTTCACCCGTGGGGGTTCCCGAGGGGGCGTCGGACGGGGAGCCGGAGGGCGGGGTACCGCCGCCACCGCCACCGCCGCTGCCCATCGCCTCGTAACCGGAGTAGACACCCAGCGCGGTGCAGTGCCAGATGTCGACCGCCGCGTTCTTCACGGGCTTGCAGGTCTCCGCGTCGATCACCTTGAGCTTGAGGGTCAGGGGGATGCCCTCTTCGTCCTCGGTGACGTCCTGGCGGAGCTTGTCCGCGTCGATGTAGTACGGGCCCTCGGTGGTCTCCGAGGTCAGCGTGTAACACGTCTCGGAGCTCGACGAGGACGAAGGCGACGCAGAGTCGGAGGTCGTCTGGCCCGCGTTCGCGGTCGCGGCGATGCCGCCGCCCACGCCCACGACCGCGACGGCCGCTCCACCTGCGATAACAACCTTGCGTCGTGTCATGCTCCGCTTGTGCGCCGGTCCTTGGGTCTCAGTCATGGCCCGGACGCTAGGTAAATCGCCTGTCAAGACCATGGGAAAGCACTGTGGCTTTCCCTGAGAGAGCAAAAAGGGGCCCGAAACATACGGCACTTTCGAGCCCCTTCTGATAATGAAATTAGGCAAGGCTTCCCTTACCTAATCCACTCCTTGCCCTTACTCCGAGCTGTCGTGGGTCTCATCCGGGGCCACACCCATCGTCAGGTGGGCGTGGACACCCCGGGCGATGTGCCTCTTGTCGTACCTGAGGTGGAGCAGGCCACCCTCGGCGCCGTTGTCCGGGTAGATCATGTCCTCGTCGAGGGTCGTCCGGGTGGCGGTGTTCGTCGAGTACGGCTCCACCTCGGCGGAGGCCAGCACCGACTCCTCGTCGAAGAACAGCTGGCCCGTGTGGCAGGTGTGTCCGCCCTCGTACCCCGCGTCCGTCCAGGTGCCCTCCACGTGGAGCTTCACATGGATGTGCACGCAGCGGCCCCGGTACCAGCCCGGGAAGACGGTCCTGAAGGTGACGTGACCGCGTTTGTCCGTCCGCCACGTGCCGCGCAGATAGCGCTCGTCGTCGGTCGGCTCCTGGTGGCCGCCGGGACCGCCGGGACCGCCCGACGGGGGCGGGCCGGTGGGCGCGTCCGTGGGAGCGCCGGAGGGCGGGGCGCCGCCACCGCCATTGCCCATGTCCTCGTAGCCCGAGTAGATGCCCAGCGCCGAGCAGTGCCAGATGTCGACGGCGGCGTTCCGTACCGGTCTGCAGGTCTCGGCGTCGATCACCTTGAGTCTGAGGGTGAGGGGGATGCCCTCCTCGTCCTCGGTGACGTCCTGGCGGAGCTTGTCCGCGTCGATGTAGTACGGGCCCTCGGTGGTCTCCGAGGTCAGAACGTAGCAGGCCTCCGGGGTGCCGGACGGGCTTGCGGAGTCCGTCGCCAGGGGCCCGGCGCCCGTGGCGGCGGTCGCGTCGCCCGCGAAGGCGTTCGCGCCCAGGCCGGCCGCCAGACCCGCGGCAACGACCGTCGCACCGCCGGCGACGACGACCCGACGGCGCGTCAATTCCCGTTCTGCTGCTGTCTGTTGGGGGGTCTCAGTCATGGCCGTGGACGCTATGAAGCAAACCTGTCAAAGAGCTGTGATTCACGGGGGGTTCATGAGGACCACATGAGAATGGCTCGGAATCGGTGTCGATTCCGAGCCATTCGAACGCGCCGGGATGCAGACGAAGGTCTACTTCGGCTGCGGCTTGCGCACCGAAAGGTGCAGCTCCCGCAGACGGGTCTCGTCCAGCTCCGTCGGCGCGCCCATCATCAGGTCCTGCGCGTTGCCGTTGAGCGGGAACGCGATCGTCTCCCGGATGTTCGGCTCGTCCGCGAGGAGCATGACGATGCGGTCGACGCCCGGGGCGATACCGCCGTGCGGCGGGGCGCCGAAGCGGAAGGCGCGCAGCATGCCGGCGAACTGCTCCTCGACGGTCTCACGGTCGTAGCCCGCGATCTCGAAGGCCTTGAGCATGATGTCGGGCTCGTGGTTACGGATCGCGCCGGAGGACAGCTCGACGCCGTTGCAGACGATGTCGTACTGCCAGCCCAGGATGTCCAGCGGGTCCTGGGTCTCCAGGGCCTCCAGGCCGCCCTGGGGCATCGAGAAGGGGTTGTGCGAGAAGTCGATCTTGCCGGTGTCCTCGTCCTTCTCGTACATCGGGAAGTCGACGATCCAGCAGAAGCGGAACACGTTCTCCTCGAAGTGGCCGGCACGCTTGGCGGCTTCCACCCGCACCGCGCCCATGATCTTCGAGACCTCGTCGAACTCGCCCGCGCCGAAGAACACCGCGTGGCCCGCGGCGAGCGAAAGCCGCTTCGTCAGCTCCGCGACGTTCTCCTCCGTCAGGAACTTCGCGATGGGACCGGTGAGCGAGCCGTCCTCGGCCACCCGCACCCAGGCCAGACCCTTCGCACCCTGCGAGACCGCGAAGTCACCGAGCTGGTCGAAGAACTTCCGGGGCTGCGCGGACACGTCCGGCACCGGCAGGGCGCGCACGTGCTTGCCCGCGAAGGCCTTGAACTCCGAGCCCTCGAAGATGTCGGTGATGTCCACCAACTCCAGCTGGGCCCGCAGGTCCGGCTTGTCGGAGCCGTACTTCAGCATCGACTCGCGGAACGGGATGCGCGGGAACGGCGAGGTGACGTGGCGGCCGCCGCCGAACTCCTCGAACAGCTCCGTCATGAGCTTCTCGATCGGCTGGAAGACGTCCTCCTGCTCGACGAAGGACATCTCCACGTCGAGCTGGTAGAACTCGCCCGGCGAACGGTCCGCACGCGCGTCCTCGTCGCGGAAGCAGGGCGCGATCTGGAAGTAGCGGTCGAAGCCGGAGATCATCAGCAGCTGCTTGAACTGCTGAGGCGCCTGCGGGAGCGCGTAGAACTTGCCCGGGTTCAGACGGGAGGGGACCACGAAGTCGCGCGCGCCCTCGGGGGACGTGGCGCTGAGGATCGGCGTCGCCATCTCGTTGAAGCCCAGCGCCGTCATCTTGTGACGGATCGCCGAGATCACGGCCGTACGCAGCAGGATGTTGCGGTGCATGCGCTCGCGGCGCAGGTCGAGGAAGCGGTACTCCAGGCGCCGCTCCTCGTTGACGCCGTCCTCGGCGTTGATCGTGAAGGGCAGCGGGGCGGCCGCGCCGAGCAGCTCGACCTCGCTCACCTCGACCTCGATCTCGCCGGTGGGCAGGTCCGGGTTCACGTTCTCGGTGCCGCGGGAGACGACCTTGCCGTCGATGCGGACCGTCGACTCCTTGGAGACCTTGTCGAGGGCCTCGTAGGCGGGGGTGCCGGGGCGGGCGACGAGCTGCGTGATGCCGTAGTGATCGCGCAGATCGATGAAGAGGATGCCGCCCAGGTCTCGGCGATTGTGCAGCCAGCCGCTCAGCCGGACGTCGCTGCCGACGTCAGAGGCGCGGAGCTCGCCGCAGGTGTGGGACCTGTACCGATGCATCGTCGTTCATCCAGTCTTCGCGGATCGGGTGTCTGTTTCACTATCTGTTTCAGCTGTCTGTTTCACGCGGAACGTCGGATCAGGGTCTGTTTCTCGGTTTCACGTGAAACTTCCAGGCCTACGCCCAGATCCCCCAAGGGTACCGGCCGCCCAATGATCGCCACTCCGAATACTCTCGGTGGCACTCGACGATCAACTCTTTCTACAGTGGGTGAATGCGCACTGGTGAGCCCCTGCCCAGCGTGGGGGACGTCCTGGCCGCCCTCGCAACCGGCCTGTGGCGCTGGGACAACGCCACAGGGCTGGTCACACTCGACGCCGAGGCCGCCCGGCTCCTCGGGCTGCCCCCACAGCCCACGCAGGTCACGGAGGCGGGGGTGCGCTCCCGGTTTCACCCGGCGGACTGGAACGAGGTCGTCAGCGTCGTGCAGCTCGCCGTCGCCGAGGACACGCTCGCCGAGGTCCGGCTGCGGATCATGAACGAGCACGGCCGGGTGATCCGTACCGTGCGCACCCGGTCCAAGCCGACCATCACCCCGGGCACCAGGAGATTCGAACTGCTGGGCACCCTCCAGGAGGTCACCGAGCCCTCGCCGGGCGCCGCTGCGCGCAGCCCGGTCACGGGCGACTGGCGCCGCTCGCGCGAGGCGTTCCTGCTGGACGCGGGCCGGGCCCTGGCCGAGGCACGGTCCACGGCGGAGGTGCTACGGGTCGCGGCGGGCCTGTCGATGCCGGGGTTCTCGCCGGACGGGCTCGCCCTCTTCGGCGCGGAGGGCGACCGGCTCACCCTCATCGGCCACCACGGGCAGCAGCCGGGCGACGAGGGACCCTTCATCCAGATGTCGCTGGCCTCGGACTATCCGGCCGCGGAGGTCGTCCGCACCGGCCGGGCCGTCTATCTCTCCAGCCCGGAGGAGTACAAGAGCCGCTATCCCGCCTCCTGGCCGCTCGCCGCGCACTTCGACCGGGAGTCCTGGGCGTTTTTGCCGCTGACCGTCGCGGGGCGCACGATGGGCGCGTGGATGGCGGCCTTCACGTACCCCGTCAGTTTCACGCCCGACGAGCGCTCGGTGCTGACGACCGTGGCCCGGATGCTCGCGCAGGCCCTCTCCCGGGCCGGGGCGGCCGAGTCGGAAAGAGAACTGACCGACGGCCTGCAGCGCTCGATGATGCCCACGCTGGGCCCGCAGATCCCGGGCATGAGCGTCGCCGCACGCTATGTCCCCACCGGCGGCGGCCTCCAGGTCGGCGGCGACTGGTACGACATGATTCCGCTGCCGTCCGGTCGCTTCGCGCTCGTCATCGGCGACGTCCAGGGCCACGATGTGCGTGCTGCGGGACTGATGGGCCAGCTCCGCATCGCCCTGCGCGCCTACGCCTCCGAGGGCCACCGCCCGGACGCGGTCCTCTCCCGGGCCTCACGCTTCCTGTACGGGGTCACGGACTCGGTGACATACGGGTCGAGCAGCGGCAACGGGGAAGCGGCCGACGGCGACCCGCGCTTCGCGACCTGCCTGTACGTCGAGGTGGACCCGGCGACGGGGACCCTGGACATCGCCCGCGCCGGACACCCGGACCCCGCCATACGCATGGCCGACGGAACGGTGCTGATGCGGCCGACCTCGGGCGGGCTGCCCCTCGGCATCGACCCGGACGCCGACTACCCCACCACGCGGCTCGTCCTGGAGCCCGACGAGGCCATGCTGATCTGCACGGACGGGCTGATCGAGACCGGCGGCCACGACCTCGACACCGGGTGGCGCCGCATCCGCCGCATCCTGGAGTCCCACACCGGTGACATGGAGTCGCTGGCCGACGCCCTGGTCCAGGCGGTGCACGGGCCCTCCTCGCACCACACCCCCGGGCCGCTCGTCGACCGCCGCGAGGACGACATCGCGGTGCTGCTGCTGTGCCGGCAGGCCGAGGGGCGCGGCCGCGGGGACACGGACGTGACCGTCCGACCGACGGTACGCCGCGCGGCGCTGACCGTGGCGCAGGCCGAGCCCGAGCGGATCGCCGGGGCCCGCCAGCAGCTGCGTGAGCTGCTGCACGACTGGGCCTGCGAGGACCAGCGCGACTCGGCGGTCCTGCTGGTCTCCGAGATGCTGACGAACGTCCTCGTGCACACCGACGCCGACGCACAGCTCGTCGCCGAGGTGACCGGCGGACCGGACGACCGCCGGATGCGGGTGGAGGTCACGGACGCGAGCGACGACCTGCCGCACCGGCGCCACCCCGGTGAACTGGCATCCTCCGGACGGGGCCTGGTGCTCATGGAGCTGCTCGCGGAGGCCTGGGGCGTGGACCCGCGGGGCGAGGGCAAGAGCATCTGGTTCGAGTTCTACGAGTCGTCCGCCACGACGTCCGAGGGGGGCGGCGCATAGCGCGTACGCAGCTCGGAGATGACCCCGAACGCGGCCGCCGTCAGCGGTACGGCGAGCAGCATGCCCAGGATCCCCGCGACGGACGCGCCCGCCGTGATCGCCAGCATCACCACCGCCGGATGCATCTGCACGGTCCGGCTCTGGATCATCGGCTGCAGCACATGCCCCTCGAGCACCTGCACGGCGAGGACGACTCCGAGCGCCCACAGCGCGATCACGAACCCCCGGTCGGCGAGCGCGACCAGCACGGCCACCGCGC
Source organism: Streptomyces sp. NPDC048275 (assembly GCF_040652275.1). Classification (NCBI taxonomy): domain Bacteria; kingdom Bacillati; phylum Actinomycetota; class Actinomycetes; order Kitasatosporales; family Streptomycetaceae; genus Streptomyces; species Streptomyces sp. NPDC048275. Next base: position 77,570 of record NZ_JBEZLR010000007.1, on the reverse strand, counting down.
CGGAGATGAACGCGCCGAGATACGGGATGTACGCGCCCACGAGGACGAGCGCGCCGAGCCCGGCCGCGCCCGGGACACGCAGGATCAGCAGCCCGACGGTGATGCACAGGGCGTCGATGAACGCGATGAGCGTGGTCCCGCGCATGAAGCCCTCGACGGCCCTGAAGGCACGGCGGGCCATCGCCTCCACGGTGTCGGCGGTGCCGCGGGGTGCGAGCGAGCGCAGCGCCCCGGCGGTGCGGTCGGAGTCCCGGAGGAAGAAGAAGACGAGCAGCAGAGCCAGTACGGCCATGGCGATGCTCTCGCCCACGACGCTGACCCCGCTGATGACATTGGAGGCCGCGGTCCCGCCGAACTTGGTGAGCAGTTCCTTGGAGTTGGCGGCGAGATCCTCCAGCGAGGTCCCCGCCGCCCCGAAGTGCTCGGTGAGCGACTTCGCCGCCTGCTTGAGGGAGGCGACGATCTGGTCCCCGGTCTCGATGAGCGCGGCGACGACGATGTACACGGCCCCGCCGACGATCACGACCACCGCGACACACGTCAGCCCCGCGGCCAGCGACCGGTTGACCCCGACCTTCACCATCCGCCGGTACAACGGCTTCAGCAGCGCGGTCCCGAGCAGCGCGAGCAGCACCGGCACCACCGCCGTACGCAGTTCCCCGCACAGTTCGATCCCGACCCACGCCACACCGGCGACGAGCAGGATCACGACACACCAGGCGGCCAGGCGCCGGGCACCTTCGGGGAGCAGCTGCACGCCTTCACCTGACCATGCGTCAGCCGGTGCGTCACATCAGGAGGGCCGAAAGAGGGAGTGACGATCTCTGTGGCCGCGAGGCGGGACAAAGGCGGGACAAGACGATGCGTATGCGAGACGGGTCGTATGCGAGACGAGGACGTCTGCGAGACGATGCGGCCCATGGCGACGACCATCACCGAGATACCCGGCCCCAAGGGCCTTCCCGTACTGGGCTCCCTGCTCGATCTCCGGCGCGACACGCTGGGAACCTTCCTCCGCATCCGGCAGGAGTACGGCGACGTGGTCCGCGTCTCCGCCGGCCCGCCCGGACTCCGTACGGTGCTGCACTGCGTCTTCTCCGCTGAGGGCGCACAGCAGATCCTGGCCTCGCAGGCGGCCAACTTCCGCAAGGACAACCAGTTCTACGAGGAGCTGCGTCTCTCCGCCGGCAACGGCCTGCTCACCAGCCAGGACGCCGACTACCTGCGCCAACGCCGCCTCATACAGCCGATGTTCACCAAGCGAAGGGTGGACGGCTATGCCACGGCGGTGACCCTGGAAGCCGCCGCCACCGCCGAGAGCTGGCGCGACACCCCCGAGGTGGACGTCGTACCGGAGATGAACCGCCTGGCGTTGCGCACCGTCTCGCGCATCCTCTTCGGCGCCGACGTCGAGGCCGCCGTCGACGTCATCGGCCGCACCCTCCCCGTCATCAGCGACTACGTGACGCAGCGGGGTTATGCGCCCGTCAACCCTCCGCGCACCTGGCCGACCCCGGCCAACCGGCGGGCCGAGGCCGCGACCCGCGAGGTCTACGCGGTCTGCGACCGGATCATCGCCGAGCGCCGCGCCCAAGGTGAGGGGGGCGGCGACGATCTCCTCTCCCTCCTGTCCCGGGCGAGCAACGAGGAGGACGGCAGCCTGGACCCGGCCGAGATCCGGGACCAGGTCCTGGTCTTCCTGCTGGCAGGCCACGAAACAACCGCGACCTCCATGGCCTTCGCCCTCCACCTGCTGGCCCGGCACCCCGAGGAGCAGGCACGGGCCCGCAAGGAGGCCGAGAGCCTGCCGCCCGACCACACCCTCACGGCCGCCGACCTCGACGGACTCCCGTACCTGACCATGGTGTTGAAAGAGGCCATGCGGCTGTTTCCGGCCGCTCCCGTGATGGGCCGCCGCTGCGTCGAGCCCGCCGAGATCGACGGCCACCTCATCCCCGCCGGCGCAGACGTCCTGATCGCCCCCTGGGTCACCCACCGCCACCCGGATCTCTGGCCCGACCCGGACCACTTCGACCCCGACCGCTTCACCCCCGAGCACGAGGCAACCCGCCACCGCTACGCCTGGTTCCCCTTCGGCGGCGGCCCCCGCGCCTGCGTCGGGCAGCACTTCTCGATGCTGGAATCCGTACTGGCACTGGCCGTTCTGCTGCGCTCGTACGAGCTGGAGGCCGTGGACACCGAGGTCCCGCTGTCCGCCGGGATCACCCTCCAGGCGACGGGGCCGGCGCGGGTGCGCCTTCGGCGGCGCATGCCCTGACACGTCGCCGTGCCCGGCTGCACCCCTCACGCAACCCGCCCAACGGTCGGAGGCCCCGTCCGGCATGGCGGACGGGGCCTCCCTCACCCACCCGGCGAAGCGGAGTCCTACAGCCCGCCCTCGGACATCCCGTGCACCGCCGGGATGGTCCCCAGGCGGCCCTTCTGGAAGTCCTCGAACGCCTGCTGCAGCTCCTCGCGGGTGTTCATCACGAAGGGGCCGTAGTGGGCCATGGGCTCACGGATGGGCTGTCCGCCCAGCAGGACGACCTCCATGTCCGGGGTGTGCGAGTCCTGCTTCTCGTCCGCGCGGACGGTCAGCGAGGAGCCCGCGCCGAAGACCGCCGTCTGGCCCAGGTGGATCGGGCGGCGTTCCGTGCCGACCGAGCCCTTGCCCGCCAGGACGTACGCGAGGCCGTTGAAGTCCTCGCGCCACGGGAGCGTGATCTCGGCGCCGGGCGCCAGGGTCGCGTGGACCATGGTGATCGGCGTGTGCGTGATGCCCGGGCCCTCGTGGCCGTCGAGCTCACCGGCGATGACGCGCAGCAGCGCGCCGCCGTCGGGGGTGCTCAGCAGCTGCACCTGGCCACCGCGGATGTCCTGGTACCTCGGGGCCATCATCTTGTCCTTGGCCGGGAGGTTCACCCACAGCTGCACGCCGTGGAAGAGGCCGCCGGACATGACGAGCGACTCCGGCGGGGCCTCGATGTGCAGGAGGCCGGCGCCCGCGGTCATCCACTGGGTGTCACCGTTGGTGATGGTGCCGCCGCCACCGTTGGAGTCGTGGTGGTCGAAGACGCCGTCGATGATGTAGGTGACGGTCTCGAAGCCGCGGTGGGGGTGCCAGGGGGTGCCCTTGGGCTCGCCCGGCGCGTACTCCACCTCACCCATCTGGTCCATCATGATGAACGGGTCGAGGTGGCGGTAATTGATCCCGGCGAACGCACGGCGAACCGGGAACCCCTCGCCCTCGAAGCCGCTGGGAGCGGTCGTCACGGTGAGTACGGGACGGGCCACGGCATCGGCAGGTGCGGCCACACGGGGAAGGGCCAGCGGGTTCTCGACGGTCACTGCAGGCATGTCGGTACCTCCTTGTGCTTCGAGGTTAGTTGATTATTGAACTTTCTGCCACCCATAACGACGAACGCCCGGAGGGCATTCCCTCCGGGCGTCTCGAGCGAGTGGGGTACGTCAGCCGTACATCCTGCGCATCGCGAAGTCGACCATCTGCTCCACCGCTTTGGCGTCGAAGACCATGCGGTGTTCACCCTCCATGTCGAGCACGAAGCCGTAGCCGGTGGGGAGCAGGTCGATCACCTCGGAGCCGGTGATCACGAAGTACTTGGACTCCTTGCCGGCGTAACGGCGCAGCTCCTTGAGGGAGGTGAACATGGGGATGACCGGCTGCTGGGTGTTGTGCAGCGCCAGGAAGCCGGGGTTGTCGCCGCGCGGGCAGTAGACCTTCGACGTCGCGAAGACCTGCTGGAAGTCCTCCGCCGCGAGCGACCCCGTGGTGAAGGCGCGGACCGCCTCCGCGAGGGACGGCGGGGACGGCTCGGGGTAGAGCGGCGGCTGCTGCCCGTAACCGCCGGGCATCTGGCCGCCCGGCATCTGCCCGGGCATCTGCTGCTGCGGCTGCGCGTACTGCTGCTGGGCACCCGGGTTCTGGTCGTAGCCGTACATGGGCCAAAGACTACTGCGCCACATATGGGCCATCAGGGGTTGATTCTTATTACCGACGGGTAGCATCATCGTAGCTACTTGCTGGTACGTGTAACGAGGCTGCGAGTATCTCCGCCTCCCGATCCCTTACGGAGCCGTCGCCATGGGGCACTACAAGTCGAATCTCCGCGACATCGAGTTCAACCTCTTCGAGGTGCTCGGGCGCGACAAGCTGTACGGCACCGGCCCGTTCGCGGAGATGGACGTCGAGACCGCCAAGACCATCCTCGAGGAGCTGACCCGCCTTTCGGAGAACGAGCTGGCGGAGTCCTTCGCGGACGCCGACCGCAACCCGCCGGTCTTCGACCCGGAGACGAACACCGCGCCCGTACCGGCCTCCTTCAAGAAGAGCTACAAAGCCTTCATGGACTCCGAGTACTGGCGCCTGGGCCTGCCCGAGGAGATCGGCGGCACGACCGCCCCCGCGTCCCTGATCTGGGCGTTCGCGGAGCTGATCCTCGGCGCGAACCCGGCCGTCTGGATGTACTCGTCCGGCCCGGCGTTCGCCGGCATCCTCTTCGACGAGGGCAACGAGGTCCAGAAGAAGATCGCCCAGATCGCGGTCGACAGGACCTGGGGTTCGACGATGGTGCTGACCGAGCCGGACGCCGGTTCGGACGTCGGCGCCGGTCGCACGAAGGCCGTCCAGCAGGAGGACGGCTCCTGGCACATCGAGGGCGTGAAGCGCTTCATCACGTCCGGTGAGCACGACATGGAGGAGAACATCCTCCACTACGTCCTCGCCCGCCCCGAGGGCCACGGCCCCGGCACCAAGGGCCTGTCCCTCTTCCTCGTCCCGAAGTACCTCTTCGACTTCGAGACCGGCGAGCTGGGCGAGCGCAACGGCGCGTACGCGACGAACGTCGAGCACAAGATGGGCCTCAAGGCCTCCAACACCTGCGAGATGACCTTCGGCGACCGCCACCCCGCCAAGGGCTGGCTGATCGGCGACAAGCACGACGGCATCCGCCAGATGTTCCGGATCATCGAGTTCGCGCGCATGATGGTCGGCACGAAGGCGATCTCCACCCTCTCGACGGGCTACCTGAACGCCCTCGAGTACGCCAAGGAGCGCGTCCAGGGCCCCGACCTGGCGAACTTCATGGACAAGGCCGCGCCCAAGGTCACCATCACGCACCACCCGGACGTGCGCCGCTCGCTGATGACGCAGAAGGCGTACGCGGAGGGCATGCGCGCCCTGGTGCTGCACACCGCGGCCGTCCAGGACGAGATCGCCGTCCAGACCGCGGCCGGCGAGGACGTCACCGCGCTGCACGCGCTGAACGACCTGCTCCTGCCGATAGTCAAGGGCTACGGCTCCGAGAAGGGCTACGAGCAGCTCGCGCAGTCGCTCCAGACCTTCGGCGGCTCCGGGTTCCTCCAGGAGTACCCGATCGAGCAGTACATCCGCGACGCCAAGATCGACACCCTGTACGAGGGCACGACCGCGATCCAGGGCCAGGACTTCTTCTTCCGGAAGATCGTCCGCAACCAGGGCACGGCACTGAACTCCCTCGCCGAGGACATCAAGAAGTTCCTGGCGCTCGGCACGGGCGGCGAGGAGCTGTCCGCCGCCCGCGAGCAGCTCGCCAAGGCGGCCGTCGAGCTGGAGGCCATCGTCGGCCTCATGCTGACCGACCTGGCCGCGACCGAGCAGGACGTCAAGAACATCTACAAGGTGGGCCTGAACACCACCCGCCTGCTGATGGCCTCCGGCGACGTGGTCGTCGGCTACCTGCTGCTGCGCGGCGCCGCCGTGGCCGCCGAGAAGCTGGAGACGGCCTCCGCCAAGGACCGCCCCTTCTACACCGGCAAGATCGCCGCGGCCAAGTTCTTCGCGGCCAACGTCCTGCCCGGCGTCACCGGCGCCCGCAAGCTCGCCGAGGGTGTGGAGCTGGACCTGATGGAGCTGGACGAGGCGGCGTTCTGAGGAACCGGACGTCTGAAGCACCGGACGTCTGAAACACCGGACATCTGAAGCACCGGAGACCTGAAGCAGCGGGTACCTGAAACACAAACACCAGGTGCCTGAAACATCGGGACACTGGATCGGAACCTGCCCTTCCAGTCAGGTGTCCGGCCTTCACATCCTCCTTACGAGGGCCCGTTCCCCATCCCCGGGAGCGGGCCCTCGGGCGTCGTTAAGGTGAACCCCATGAGCAGCACAAGCGCCCGCTTCGACCGCGGCCACACCGACGACCTCATGACCTTCCTGGCGGCGAGCCCCACGCCGTACCACGCCGTGGCGAACGCTGCCGAGAGGCTGGAGAAGGCCGGATTCCGTCAGGTCGCCGAGACCGACGCGTGGGAGGGGACGAGCGGCGGGAAGTACGTGCTGCGCGGCGGCGCGATCATCGCCTGGTACGTGCCCGAGGGCGCCGAACCGCACACCCCGTTCCGGATCGTGGGCGCGCACACCGACTCCCCCAATCTGCGGGTCAAGCCGCTGCCCGACACCGGGGCGCACGGCTGGCGGCAGGTGGCCGTGGAGATCTACGGCGGGCCGCTGCTGAACTCCTGGCTCGACCGTGACCTGGGCCTGGCGGGGCGACTGACCCTGAAGGACGGCTCGTCACGGCTGGTGAACATCGACCGCCCGCTGTTGCGGGTGCCTCAGCTCGCCGTCCACCTCGACCGTTCCGTCACCACCGACGGACTCAAGCTCGACAAGCAGCGTCACCTGCAGCCCATCTGGGGCCTCGGCGACCCCCGCGAGGGCGACCTGATCGCCTTCCTGGAGGAGGAGTCGGGGCTGCCGGCGGGCGAGGTCACCGGCTGGGACCTGATGACCCACTCCGTCGAACCGCCGTCCCACCTGGGCCGCGACAAGGAGCTGGTGGCGGGCCCCCGCATGGACAACCTGCTGTCCCTGCACGCGGGCACGGCGGCTCTGGTCGCGGTCGCGACGGGCGACTCGGGACTCCCGTACATCCCCGTTCTCGCGGGCTTCGATCACGAGGAGAACGGCTCGCAGTCGGACACGGGCGCCGACGGTCCGCTGCTCGGGGGCGTGCTCGAGCGCTCGGTGTTCGCGCGCGGCGGCTCGTACGAGGACCGGGCACGCGCCTTCGCGGGCACCGTCTGTCTGTCCTCCGACACCGGCCACGCCGTCCACCCCAACTACGCCGAGCGGCACGACCCGACGCACCACCCGCGCGCCAACGGCGGGCCCATCCTCAAGGTGAACGTCAACAACCGCTACGCCACGGACGGTTCGGGCCGCGCGGTCTTCGCCGCCGCCTGCGCGAAGGCCGGTGTGCCCTTCCAGTCCTTCGTCTCCAACAACGCCATGCCCTGCGGCACCACCATCGGCCCGATCACCGCGGCCCGCCACGGCATCAAGACCGTCGACATCGGCGTGGCCATCCTGTCGATGCACAGCGCCCGCGAACTCTGCGGCGCGGACGACCCGTTCCTGCTGGCGAACGCGCTGGTGGCGTTCCTGGAGGGCTGACACCACCCCGGCGCCTACTCCGCGTCCGCTGCGGCGGGAGGAGACGGGGCTCAGCCCGTCGGCCTATCGGCGGCGTTTCGGACCGGCCTGCGGGGAAGCCGTGACCGTATGAGATTCCTCGTACGCGACCGGCTCCTCGGCTTCGGTGACGACTACTGGATCGAGGACGACCACGGAAACAAGGTGTTCCTCGTCGACGGCAAGGCGATGCGACTGCGGGACACCTTCGAGCTGAAGGACCCGCGGGGGCGTGTCCTCATCGACATCCACCAGAAGATGTTCGCCCTGCGGGACACGATGGTGATCGAGCGGGACGGGGAGCCGCTGGCGACGATCAGGCGGAAACGGCTGTCCTTGCTGCGCAACCACTACCGGGTGTCTCTCGTGGACGGCACGGAGCTGGACGTCAGCGGCAAGATCCTCGACCGCGAGTTCGGCGTCGACTACGACGGGGAGCTGCTCGCGCAGATCTCGCGGCGGTGGCTGCGTATCCGGGAGACGTACGGCGTCGATGTCGTCCGGGACGACGCGGACACGGCGCTGCTGATCGCCGTGGCCGTGTGTGTGATCCACCTGGCGGAGAAGGAACGCGGGGAGGAGCGGAGGCAGGAGCGGCGGGAGGAACGCGCGGAGGGCTGACTCAGCGGCGCGGCGCCTCCAGCCCCAGCATCCGGTCCTTCAGTGCCGGGAACTGTTCCCGCGTCACACCGACCTTCGCCGGGTCGAAGTCCACCGTGAGGATCTCCTCGCCCGAGCCCGCCTCGGCGATGACCTCGCCCCACGGATCGACCACGATCGAGTGACCGGCCTGGGGAACGCCCGCGTGCGTCCCGGCCGTTCCACAGGCGAGGACGTACGACTGGTTCTCCACCGCCCGCGCCTGAGCCAGCAGCGTCCAGTGGGCCCTACGGCGCTCCGGCCAGCCCGCGGAGACGACAAGGGTCTCGGCGCCCGCGTCGACGAGACCGCGGAAGAGTTCGGGGAAGCGGAGGTCGTAACAGGTGGCGACGCCGACGGTGGTGTCCGGCAGCCGGACCGTCACCAGCTCGTCACCCGCGCCCATCAGCACGGCCTCGCCCTTGTCGAAGCCGAAGCGGTGGATCTTGCGGTAGGCGGCGGCCAGGTCGCCGGAGGGGGAGAAGACGAGGGCCGTGTTGTAGAGCGTTCCGTCAGCGGCCCGCTCGGGAATCGAACCCGCGTGCAGCCACACGCCCGCGTCGCTCGCCGCCTTCGCCATCGCCTCGAAGGTCGGCCCCTCGAAGGTCTCCGCCTCCGCGCCGAAGGACTCGTACGCGAACGCGCCCGTGGTCCACAGCTCAGGCAGCACGACCAGATCGACACCGGCTTGTTCTCGTACCAGGGATGCCACACGTCGCCGACGTGAATCGACCGATTCGGTCTCTTTCACATCGATCTGGAGGAGAGAGGCGCGCACACTACCACCGTCCTGGCATTCGAGCCGTCCATACGGGCCTACGATCGTCACACGAAAGCACTGCCGGGGTGCCTCACAGCAGCGTAACTTAGCGTTCCAAGACACCCACTGCCCGAGCACCGACCGCCCGAGGGGTCCCGTTCCGTGAGTCTGCATCCCAGCCTTCAGTCCTACGCCGACGCCTGGACCCACTCCATCGACGCGATATCCGAACTGGTGTCGCCGCTGGTGGAGGGCGAGTGGAACCGGCGGACGCCCTGCCCCGGCTGGTCGGTACGGGATCTGGTGTCGCACGTCATCGGGCTCGACTGCGAGATGCTGGGCGACCCGCGGCCGATCCACACGCTCCCCCGCGACCTGTTCCACGTGACGAACGAGTACCAGCGGTACATGGAGATGCAGGTCGACGTACGCCGCCACCACACGGCGCCGGAGATGACCTCCGAGCTGGAGTACACGATCATCCGCCGCAACCGTCAGCTGCGGAACGAGTCGCGGGCCCCGGAGACCAAGGTGCGCGGTCCGCTCGGCTCCGAGCCGACGCTCGAACAGGCGATGCGAAACCGGGCGTTCGATGTGTGGGTGCATGAGCAGGACCTCCGGGTCGCCCTCGGCCGGCCCGGCAACCTCGACTCTCCGGGTGCGCACATCACCCGTGACGTGCTGCTCGCCGCGCTCCCGAAGGTCGTCGCGAAGAACGCGGGCGCGCCGGCGAATTCGGCGGTCGTCTTCGACATCCACGGGCCGGTGGAGTTCCTGCGCACGGTGCGTGTCGACGCGGAGGGGCGCGGCTCGATAGACGGCGCCCCCTCTCTCGGCCCCGCCGCCACCCTCACCCTCGACTGGGAGACGTACTTCCGCCTCGCCTGCGGGCGGGTCTCGGCCGACGCCGTCTCCGACCGCATCAAGACGGAGGGCGACCCGGAACTGACGACTGCGATCCTGCGGAACTTCACGGTCACGCCGTAGTGCCGGGGGCGCGCCCGTGTTTCGTCGCCCCCGCCGCCCCTCCCCTCCCCCTGCTCGAGCGAAAGCCGAGAGCTCGGGGGAGTTTGAGGACGAGGCCGTTCAGGCCGAAGCGGGGGTCTGGGGGCGGAGCCCTCAGGGATGGGACGGGTAGGGGCGGCGGGGGCGGAAACCCTCGCCCGGTGCCTACGCCGGCACGTGCACCGTCTCCACCCGGCTGGCCACCAACCGTTCCCGCTCCCGCCGCGCCGCCTGCTTCCGCAGGCGGAAGATCTGGCTCAGCCCCAGTGCCTGCAGCACAAACACGGCGGAGAACGCGACGCGATAGTCGTCGCCCGTCGCGTCCAGCAGCACGCCGATCGCGAAGAGCGTCGTCATGGAGGCGACGAAACCACCCATGTTGGTGATTCCGGAGGCCGTCCCCTGCCGCTCGGGCGGGTTGGCGGGCCGCGCGAAGTCGAACCCGAGCATCGACGCGGGCCCGCACGCACCGAGCACCGTGCACAGCACGATCAGCAGCCACATGGGGTCGCGTTCGGCGGGATACGCCAACGCGCTCGCCCAGACCACCGCGGTCGCCGCCACCGTCCCGAGCGCCAGCGGAAGCCGCGCCGCGTGATGCCGGGCGACGATCTGCCCGTACACCAGGCCGACCACCATGTTGGACAGGACCACGAGGGTGAGCAGTTCACCGGCGGTGGCCCGGGACAGCCCCTGCGCCTGGACGAGGAACGGCATGCCCCACAGCAGCAGGAACACCATCGCCGGGAACTGTGTCGTGAAGTGCACCCACATCCCGAGCCGCGTGCCGGGCTCCCGCCAGGACGCGGCGATCTGGCGACGGACGTATGCCGCCCCCTGATGCGGGAACGGCTCCGGCTCGTGCCCCTCGGGGTGGTCCTTCAGGAACAGCAGCATGAGTACGAGGACGACGACCCCCGCGAACGCACTGCCGGCGAACGCCGCCGTCCAGCCCACCCCGTGCAGCAGCCGCGCGATGACGAGGGTCGAGACCAGGTTGCCCGCCATCCCCACCAGACCCGCCAGCTGCGCGACCAGCGGACCGCGCCGGGCCGGGAACCACCGCGTGCCCAGCCTCAGCACGCTGATGAACGTCATCGCGTCACCGCAGCCCAGCAGCGCGCGCGAGGCCAGCGCCATCCCGTACGAGGGGGAGAACGCGAAGCCCAGTTGCCCCGCCGTGAACAGCACGACGCCGATCGTCAGCACCTTCTTGGTGCCGAGCCGGTCGACCAGCAGGCCGACCGGTATCTGCATGCCCGCGTAGACGAGGAGTTGGAGGATCGAGAAGGTGGAGAGGGCGGAGGCGTTCACATGGAAGCGGTCCGCCGCGTCCAGCCCGGCCACCCCCAGCGACGTACGGAAGATGACCGCGACGAAGTAGACGGAGACGCCGATGCCCCAGACGCCGATGGCCCGGCGTCCGCCGGGCGGGTCCCCCGGGAGCGACACGGCCGAGTGGGAGCTCATCGGAGCTCTCCCCGCGCCAGGTTCGAGAACCAGCTGACGTGCCGGTGGACGAGGCCGACCGCCGCCTCCGCGTCGCCGGAGCGCAGAGTCTCGAGGATCTCCTCGTGCTCGGCGAGCGTCTTGGTGATCCGGTCGGGGTGGGCGTGCATCACCGCGACACCCATCCTCAACTGCCGGTCGCGAAGCTGGTCGTAGAGCCGGGAGAGGATCTCGTTGCCGCCGCTGCGGACGATCTCGGCGTGGAAGCAGCGGTCGGTGACTGCGGCGGCGGCCAGATCCCCGGCCGCGGCCTGCTCCTTCTGCTGCGCGAGGAGTTCCTCCAGGCGTTCGATGAGCCGCGGCGAAGCCGGTACGGCCTTGCGGATCGAGTGCTCCTCGACGAGTTGCCGTGTCTCGACCACGTCCGCGATCTCCTGCGCGGAGACGGGCAGCACGAGCGCGCCCTTCTTCGGGTAGAGCTTGATCAGCCCTTCGACCTCGAGACGGAGCAGCGCCTCACGCACGGGAGTCCGCGAGACCCCGACCGCCTCGGCGAGCTCGCCCTCGGTGAGCAGCGTCCCGCCCTCGTAACGGCGCTCCAGGACCCCTTGCTTGATATGGGCGTAGACACGGTCGGCGGCGGGCGGCTGCTTCAACGGTTGTTTCACCGGCTGGTTCGCCGGTTGACCCACAGGCTGGTTCGCCGGGGGGACGGCCGACGGGGCGGACACGGACGCGGCGACAGGCATGCGCACATCATAGATACAACACGTACGCATGACCCCGTCCCGTCCAGGATGCGGACCGGCACACCTGGAGGCCCATCACTCGGCCACCCAGGGGCTCTTGACGTAACCCACGTCACATAAACCAATTCCATTTCAGTGCATCTTTTTGGGCGTGTCGCGTGTCCGTACGTAAGACGGCACTGTCATGTGTCGTTCTCCTAGGGGCATTTCGCGCATTCGGAGCGTACATTTTGAATACCGGCATTAAGGGCACGCGTATCCGTCGAGCCGCCGCGGTCACCCTCACCACCGGCGCCGTGCTGGCGGCCGGAGCGTTCGGGGCCGCCCCCGCAGGCGCCGTCACGACGCCCACGATCGCCGCCAAGGGCGGCTACGTGATGAACAACAGCACGGCCACGACCCTCTACAAGAAGGCCGCGGACACCAAACTTTCCACCGGCTCCACCACCAAGATCATGACCGCCAAGGTCGTGCTCGCGCAGCCGAACCTCAACCTGGACGCCAAGGTCACGATCCAGATGGCGTACAGCGACTACATCGTCGACAACAACGCGTCCTCGGCGCGCCTGATCGTCGGCGACAAGGTCACCGTCCGCCAGCTCCTCTACGGGCTGATGCTGCCGTCCGGCTGCGACGCCGCGTACGCGCTCGCCGACAAGTTCGGCACGGGCACGACGCGTTCCGCCCGCGTGAAGTCGTTCATCGGGAAGATGAACACCACCGCGAAGAACCTCGGCCTGACGAACACGCACTTCGATTCGTTCGACGGCATCGGCAACGGCTCGAACTACTCGACGCCGCGCGACCTGACGAAGATCGCCAGCAGCGCGATGAAGAGCACCACGTTCAAGACGATCGTGAAGACGAAGTCGTACACGGCGAAGACCATCACGAAGACCGGCAGCACCCGCACCATGGCGGCCTGGACCAACACGAACGGGCTGCTCGGCAGCTACAGCGGCACGATCGGCGTGAAGACCGGCTCCGGCCCCATGGCCAAGTACTGCCTCGTCTTCGCCGCCACCCGCAACGGCAAGACGGTCATCGGCACCGTCCTCGCCTCGACCTCCATCACCGCCCGTGAGTCGGACGCCAAGAAGCTCATGAACTACGCGTTCGCCAAGTAGTCCCAGGCGAAGCGGAAAAGGACACCGTCCCGCGCTTACGGGACACAGTCCCCTCATACGAGAAGGGGGCCCACCGCGCACCCGCGGTGGGCCCCCTCCGTCGTTCTCAGGACGTCGCGGCCCTATGCCCAGGTGATCAGCCTCTTCGGCTGTTCCAGGATCGCTGCCACGTCGGCCAGCACCTTGGAACCCAACTCTCCGTCCACCAAGCGGTGATCGAAGCTCAGTGCCAGCGTCGTCACCTGGCGGGGCTTGACCTTGCCCTTGTGGACCCAGGGCTGGAGCTTGATCGCGCCGACCGCGAGGATCGCGGACTCGCCGGGGTTGAGGATCGGCGTGCCCGTGTCGATGCCGAAGACGCCGACGTTCGTGATCGTGACCGTGCCGCTCTGCATCGCGGCCGGTGAGGTCTTGCCCTCACGGGCCGTGGTCACCAGCTCGCCCAGCGCTTCGGCGAGTTGGGGGAGCGTCTTGGTGTGCGCGTCCTTGATGTTCGGGACGATCAGGCCGCGGGGGGTGGCGGCGGCGATGCCGAGGTTCACGTAGTGCTTGAGGACGATCTCCTGGTTGGCCTCGTCCCACGACGCGTTCACGTCCGGGTTGCGCCTGATCGCCACCAGCAGGGCCTTGGCGATCAGGAGGAGCGGGTTGACCCGCAGGCCCTGCATCCCATATGTGGCGGGGTCCCGCTTCAGCTCCTCGACGAGCTTCATCGTGCGCGTCACGTCGACCGTCACGAACTCGGTGACGTGCGGCGCGGTGAACGCCGAACCCACCATCGCGGCGGCCGTGGCCTTGCGGACACCCTTGACCGGGATGCGGGTCTCGCGGGCCGTGCCGTACGCGACGGCCGGGGCGGGAGCCCCGGCGGGGGCGGCCGGAGTCTCTTCCACGACCGGGGCCGGGGCCACCGCCGCGTGTACGTCCTCGCGCGTGATGATGCCGTCCGGGCCGGACGGCGTGATCGTCGCCAGGTCGACGCCGAGGTCCTTGGCGAGCTTGCGGACCGGGGGCTTGGCGAGGGGGCGCTGCTTGGCGTGTCCGTGTCCGTTGAGCTCACCCTGGATCGCGGTGGCCGCGAAGAATGCCTCGGACTGCTGGGCCGGGACCTCCGTGCCCTTGCGGGGGCGGCGCTTCGTGGAGGACTCGGCGACGCCGTACCCGACGAGAACCGGCTTGCGGCCCTCGGGCTTGGGCGCCTCGGCAGCGGGGGTTTGCGCCGGCGTCTCGGCCGCGGGGGCCTCCTCCGCCGGAGCCGGAGCCGCCCCACCGGCCACGTCCACCGCGATGATCACCTCGCCCACGTCCACCGTCGTCCCCTCGGGGAAACGGAGTTCGCGCACCACACCGTCGTACGGGATGGGCAGCTCCACGGCGGCCTTGGCCGTCTCCACCTCACAGACGACCTGGCCGTCGGTGACGGTGTCACCAGGCTGTACGTACCACTTGAGGATCTCCGCCTCGGTGAGTCCCTCGCCCACGTCGGGCATCTTGAACTCGCGGAGCCCCGACGCGTTCTCAGTCATCGTCGTCACGACCCTCCCTCTCCTCAGTACGCCAGCGAGCGGTCGACGGCGTCGAGCACCCGGTCCAGGCCCGGAAGGTACTCGTCTTCCAGACGTGCCGGCGGGTAGGGGGCGTGATAGCCGCCCACCCGCAGGACGGGCGCCTCCAGGTGATAGAAGCACCGCTCCGTGATGCGGGCGGCGATCTCCGCGCCCGTGCCCAGGAACACCGGGGCCTCGTGCACCACGACCAGGTGGCGGGTCTTCTCGACCGAGGCCTGGACGGAGTCGAAGTCGAGGGGGGACATCGAGCGCAGGTCCAGGACCTCGATCGACTTGCCCTCCTCCTGGGCCGCCGCCGCGGCCTCCAGGCAGACCTTCACCATGGGTCCGTAGGCGGCGAGGGTCAGGTCGGTGCCCGCGCGTGCCACGACCGCCTTGTGCAGCGGTCCGGGGATCGCGTCCGTGTTGACCTCGCCCTTGTCCCAGTACCGCCGCTTGGGCTCGAAGAAGATCACCGGGTCGTCGCTCTGGATGGCCTGCTGCATCATCCAGTAGGCATCGCTCGCGTTCGACGGGGAGACCACCTTCAGGCCCGCCACGTGCGCGAACAGCGCCTCGGGGGACTCGGAGTGGTGCTCGACCGCGCCGATGCCGCCGCCGTACGGAATGCGGACGACGACAGGGAGCTTGATCTTGCCGAGCGCCCGCGCGTGCATCTTCGCGAGCTGCGTCACGATCTGGTCGTACGCAGGGAAGACGAAACCGTCGAACTGGATCTCCACCACCGGGCGGTAGCCGCGCAGGGCGAGGCCGATCGCCGTGCCGACGATGCCCGACTCGGCGAGCGGGGTGTCGATGACCCGGTCCTCGCCGAAGTCCTTCTGCAGACCGTCGGTGACCCGGAAGACACCGCCGAGCTTGCCGACATCCTCGCCCATGATGAGGACCTTGGGGTCGGTGTCGAGGGCCGTGCGCAGCGACTCGTTGATCGCCTTGGCCAGCGCCATCTTTTCCGCAGCCATCGCTACTTGCCCTCCCCTTCATCCGCGAACGACGCCTGGTAGGCGGCGAACTGGGCCCGCTCCTCGTCGACGAGCGCGTGCCCGTCCGCGTACACGTTCTCGAAGATGGCGAAGCGGTCCGGGTCCGGCATGGCCCGGACGACTTCGCGTACTCGTTTGCCCAACGCTTCGCTCTCGGCCTCGAGTTCCGCGAAGAATCCCTCGTCCGCGTGGTTTGAGGCCTCCAGGTACGCGCGCAGGCGCAGGATCGGGTCCTTCGCCTCCCACGCCTCGCGCTCCTCGTCGGCCCGGTACTTGGTCGGGTCGTCGGAGGTGGTGTGTGCGCCCATGCGGTAGGTGTACGCCTCGACGAGGGTGGGGCCCTCGCCGCTGCGGGCCCGTTCCAGGGCCCACTTGGTGACGGCCAGGCAGGCGAGGACGTCGTTGCCGTCGACGCGGACGCCCGGGAAGCCGTAGCCCTGCGCGCGCTGGTAGAGCGGAACGCGGGTCTGCTTCTCGGTCGGCTCGGAGATGGCCCACTGGTTGTTCTGGCAGAAGAACACGACGGGCGCGTTGTAGACCGCGGAGAAGGTGAACGATTCGGCAACGTCGCCCTGGCTGGAGGCGCCGTCCCCGAAGTACGCGATCACGGCCGAGTCGGCGCCGTCCTTGGCGACGCCCATGGCGTAGCCCGTGGCGTGCAGGGTCTGCGAGCCGATGACGATCGTGTACAGGTGGAAGTTGTTGCTGTTCGGGTCCCAGCCGCCGTTGTTCACGCCGCGGAACATGCCGAGCAGGTTGGTCGGGTCGACCCCGCGGCACCAGGCGACGCCGTGCTCGCGGTAGGTCGGGAAGACGTAATCGTCCTCGCGGGTGGCCCGTCCGGAGCCGATCTGGGCGGCCTCCTGGCCGAGCAGCGAGGCCCACAGGCCCAGCTCGCCCTGCCGCTGCAGCGAGGTGGCCTCGGCGTCGAAGCGGCGGGTCAGCACCATGTCGCGGTACAGGCCGCGCAGCTCTTCGGGGGTGATGTCGGCGACGTACGGGTCGTACGTGGCGTCCTTGACGCGCTTGCCTTCCGGAGTCAGCAGCTGGACAAGTTCAGGGTCCGCCCCCGATGCGCCAGATGATTTCTTGCCCATTTCAGCCGCGCCGACGCGCTTGCTCGCGGCGCTCTTCGTACCGGCTGTACCGGCGCTGCGGCGCGGCTTGCGCGCGGCAGTCCTCTCCACGGTCACGTGTGCTCCTCCGTCGGTCCGACCCCCGGGGTTGCCGGGTGGCCAGTGCGGCTCGCCTGTTCCAGTACCCGTGCACGGGGTGGGTGCCCTCGGCCGGGAACAGGCGTGACAGGTGCCCCGGCGAGCACCCTGCAACGGCCACGTTACCCAGTGCTCCACATTTCTGGGAAACCCCTCCTGACCTGCGTTTTTGCTTGGATTTCCAAGTACTTTTTAGTCGGATTTCCAAGTAATCGCGCTAGTCGGGAACAGTCGCTGGTCAGAGCATCGGTTGCAGCCTTGCAGGGGGCCGGAACACCGGCACGTTATCCCGGTCACCCCGGACACGGGAAGAGTCCACCCCAGGCAACGCCCATAGTGGTGTGTGACACTTACTTCGTGCCCGAAGAAGGAAAAATTACCGTATTTCTCCTCGACGATCACGAGGTGGTACGCCGGGGCGTTTATGAGCTGCTCTCGGTGGAGGACGACATCGAGGTGGTCGGCGAGGCCGGCACGGCGGCCGACGCGCTCATACGGATTCCGGCCACACGCCCGGACGTCGCGGTGCTCGACGTCCGGCTCCCGGACGGCAGCGGGGTGGAGGTCTGCCGCGAGATCCGGTCGCAGAACGAGGACATCAAGTGCCTGATGCTGACGTCCTACTCCGACGACGAGGCCCTTTTCGACGCCATCATGGCGGGCGCCTCGGGCTATGTCCTGAAGGCGATTCGCGGCAGTGAACTGCTCTCGGCCGTACGCGATGTCGCCGCCGGAAAGTCCCTGCTCGACCCGGTGGCCACCGCCCGGGTGCTGGAGCGGCTGCGCGGCGGCGGTGGCGCCAAGAGCGACGACAGGCTCGCGCACCTCACCGAGCAGGAGCGCAGGATCCTCGACCTGATCGGCGAGGGGCTCACCAATCGCGTGATCGGTGAGCGGCTGCATCTCGCCGAGAAGACGATCAAGAATTACGTGTCGAGCCTGCTGTCCAAGCTGGGCATGGAACGGCGTTCCCAGGCGGCCGCCTATGTGGCGCGCATGCAGGCGGAAAAGCAGCGCGACTGATCGGCAACCGGCAACGGCAACCGCTGATCGGTGGAAGCTGCTCGGTCCGGGAACTTATTCGGGACTTACGGCCCCTCTTCAGAGGGCGGGTGCCTCTATTTTCCGTCCCGACAGGTGCCGGAGATTGGGTGACATGCCCACCGAGGAACAGCTCACCGACGAACAGCTCGCCGTGGAACTGATCGGCCGCACCGACTACGGCCGGGTGGCCACCAGCATGCGCGCCATGCCCTTCCTGGCGTTCGCCCGCCACATCGTGGCCGACGGGCGCGTCCTGCTGCGCATGCACCGGGGTTGCGGACACCACCAGGCCTGCGTCGGCCGCATCGTCGCGTACGGCACCGACAGCCTGAGCGCCGCACGGCCCGACGAAGGCGTGTGGTCCGCGCAGATCGTGGGCCGGTGCGAGATCGTCGAGCCGACGGCGGCACATCTGGAGCTCTTCGGCGCGACGCCACGTGTCGTCGACGACGAGCCCTACGACCCGGTCTATCTGGGGATCGAGCCCCGGTTCTCGACCGTGCACTCCACAGACGGTCGTCTTGAACGGCAGTTCCCGCACGTCCCGTGACTCACCAGTGATCAAAGACGACTGTGTGTGACAAAGGCGAGGTCAGGGCCACGATTCGTGCCCTAGCATCTGGCGCGTGCCGCGATCGTCCGTACCACCCCCCGTGCCTCACGCGCCCCCTCTGGGCGCCCTCCTCCGCCAGTACGCCGCCGGGTCCGCGCTGACCTGCGACCCCGTCGATCAAGGGCTGCTCAACCGCGGCTACCGGCTCCGCACCACCCGCGGCCGCTACTTCCTCAAGCACCATTTCGACCCCGAGACCGCCGACCCCGTAGCGATCGCCCGCCAGCACCGGGCGACCCAGCGCCTCGCCGACCTCGGCGTCCCCGTCGCCCCGCCGTTGACCGGCACCGACGGGCGCACGGTCGCCGTCATCGGCGGCCACGCGTACGCGCTGCACCCCTGGATCGACGGCCGGCACCAGCACGGCGGCCAGCTCACCGGCGAGCAGTGCGCGCGCCTGGGAGCGCTCCTCGGGGTCGTCCACGCCAGTCTGGAACAGGTGATGCCGGTGGAAGGGCGGACCCGGGCGAACCCGGCCTCCGACCCCGTCGACACCTTCGCGCTGATCGACCGCCTGCTCGCCCGGGTACGCCACCACCGCCCCTTGGACACCTTCGACGAACTCGCCCGGCACCGGCTCCTGGAGCGCCGCGCCCTCCTGGAACGGCACGCCGACCGACGGCCCCCGCAGGGCGGCTCGGTGGGCTGGGTGCACGGCGACTTCCACCCGTTCAACCTGCTCTACCGCGACGGCGAACCGGCCGCGATCGTCGACTGGGACCGGCTGGGCGTCCACCCCCGCGCCGAGGAGGCCGTACGGGCCGCGGTGATCTTCTTCGTACGCCCCGTCGGCGCGCTCGACCTGGCGAAGGTGCGGGCCTACGCGCGCGCGTACCGGCGTACCGCGGGTGCCACCCCCTGCGAACTCACCGCCGCCGTGCACCGCGTGTGGTGGGAGCGCCTCAACGACTTCTGGATGCTGCGCTGGCACTACGAACGCGGCGACACCCGCGCCGACCCCCAGTTCCCGGCGGCCTCGGCGCTGGCGGTGTGGTGGACGCGGCAGTACGACGCGGTGCGCGAGGCGTTCGCGGGGTGAGCGTCCCAGGGCGGTGGGGGCGGGCGGTGAAACGCCACGCGCGCGTGGCGCCCGTTGTCGGGCTTCACGCGCGCGTGGAGGGCGTTTCGATCGGAGTCCTTCAAGGACCTGCCGTACCGCCCCCGGTGTCGTCACCGCCGTCGTCCGTCGGGTCCGCCGGCTCCGACGGCTCCTCGGACGGCTGGCTCGGCTCCTCGGAAGGTGTCGGTTCCGAGGACGTCGTGTCCGACGGCTCCTCCGACGGCGTGTACGACGGCTCACTGCTGTAGCTGTACGACGGCGTGTACGACGGCGTGTAGTCCGGGTCGTAGTTCGAGCCGGGGTCGTCGTCCGTGGTGTCGTCCGTCGCGGTGTCCGTGGAGTCCTCGCTGGGGCTCTTGCTGGGCTTTTCGTCCTTGGCGGTCGGCGACGCGGTCGGCGACTGCGTCGTACCCTTCCCGCCGTCGCCGTTGCCACCGGCGTTGTTGACTGCGAGCGCGACCCCCGCCGCGATCGCGATCACCGCGAGAACCGCGAGGATCCACAGCTTGCCGCGGCCGCTGCCGTGGTTGCCGTGGCCCTCGAAACCGCCGTCGTCCCCGCCGCCGTACGGGGGGATGATCGGCGCCGGGATCTGCGAGGTGCCGGAATCACTGGGGTGCTGCATCGCCGTCGTGCCCGCGAAACCCGACACCGGAGTGTGCGGACTGTCGTGCATGGTGACCGGGCCGGTGTTCCAGGTGCCGGTGTGCGGGCCCTGGTCGTACAGCATCTGCAGCCCGTACTGGACCAGCCCGCGCATCTCCTCGGCGGTCTGGAACCGGTCGTCCGGGTCCTTGGCGAGCGAGCGCATGACGAGCCCGTCGAGCTCCGGCGGCGGCCCCTCGGTGACCTCGGACGGCGGCACCGGGATGTCCTGGACGTGCTGGTAGACCACCGACAGCGGCGTCTCGCCGGTGAACGGGGGTCGCAGCGCCAGAAGTTCGTAGAGCAGGCAGCCGGTCGCGTACAGGTCGGAGCGGTGGTCGACGGCCTTGCCGAGCGCCTGCTCCGGGGAGAGGTACTGCGGCGTGCCCATGACCATGCCGGTCTGCGTCATCGTCGACTGCGCGCCGTGCAGGGCGCGCGCGATGCCGAAGTCCATCACCTTCACGGCGCCGGTCTGCGTGATGATCACGTTCGCCGGTTTGATGTCGCGGTGCACGATGCCGTGCTGGTGCGAGTAGGCGAGCGCCTCGAGGACACCGGAGACGATGATCAGCGCCTGCTCGGGCCCGGGGGCCTCGGCGTTGAGCAGCAGATCGCGGATCGTACGGCCCTCGACCAGCTCCATCACGATGTACGGGACGACACCGTGGCCGACCACGTCCTCGCCGGAGTCGTACACGGCGACGACCGCGTGGTGGTTGAGCCCCGCCACCGACTGGGCCTCGCGCGTGAAGCGGGCCTTCGAGACCGGGTCCTCGGCCAGGTCGGAGCGGAGCAGCTTGACCGCCACGGTGCGTCCGAGGCGTACGTCCTCGGCCGCGAACACCTCGGCCATGCCACCCCGGCCGAGTCTGTGGGTCAGCCGGTATCGGCCGTCCCCCACCAGTCCGCCGTTGCCCCACATCTCCGGCGCATCTGACATACCGCCGCCAGTCGCCTCGGGGTCGGACGGGCCCTGAGCGCGCTGCTGTGCCATCAGTCCTCGCCGTCGTTTCTGCCCGCGGTCTGCGCGGTGGTTGTTACGGTCTCCGTCGGGCCACGCTACAGGCTCCCCGCAAGGCGTCGGTCCGAGACCGTAGTGGGATGGGACGGGCCATCAAACCCGTCGCAGGTGCTCGCGTGCAAATTCTGTGTACCGCCCGCACGGCACCTGTAACGCTTGCGCGACGCTTCTTTCGCGTACGGGCACGGAACGGGCACCGAGCTTGACGTGTATCTGCCCTGGGGCAGACTTGGCCGGTGATCAGCCAATCGATCACCGAACACAGATCGATCGACGCCGGACCGCGGGAGCAACCAGCCGCTGCCGCGGCGCCGATGGGGGACGCAGAACAGGGGCCAGGACGGCGCACACGGCCGGTACGCGGGGCGCGCGGTCGCCGGCGGGCGCTGTCAACTGAGCGATCTGCTCGGCGAGGGCGGCATGGCCTCGGTGGCGAAGCTCACGCACACACGTTGACAGGGACGGCATAGGGGCGGGCCCGGCACTTTCGTGCCGGGCCCGTTGCGTATGGGGTGTCGTCTGGCGCTACAGCTACCAGGGCTACAGGTACGGTCCGCCGGAGCGGCCGCCCGCGCGCGGGTCCTCGTCGCCGTCCACACCGCCGACGCCCGGCGGGAGGGCGCGGCGCATCTGCTCCAGCTGGGCCCTGGCCGCCATCTGCTGGGCGAAGAGGGTCGTCTGGATCCCGTGGAAGAGGCCCTCGAGCCAGCCCACCAGCTGAGCCTGCGCGATGCGCAGTTCGGCGTCGCTGGGGGTCGCGTCGTGCGTGAAGGGCAGCGAGAGCCGCTCCAGCTCCTCGACCAGCTCGGGCGCCAGGCCGTCCTCCAGCTCCTTGACGGAGCTGGCGTGGATCTCCTTGAGCCTGACCCGGCTCGCCTCGTCCAGAGGTGCGGCGCGCACCTCTTCGAGAAGTTGCTTGATCATGCTCCCGATACGCATGACCTTGGCGGGCTGTTCGACCATATCTGTCACCGGGACCTCGCGGGAGTCCTCGTCACCGGTGCCGCCGAGAGCCATCCCGTCCTGGCCCACGACCAGGATCTGAGGGTTCTCCGGCGACCTTTCGCTCCTCGGCATCTCCATGCCGCCATTGTCTCGCACTCGTACACCCCATCACGGTGGTGCCCCCCGTGATAGGTGATCCACCGTGCGGACGGCCCCGAGATGCCAGGACAAAGGAGGCATGTGAGGCTTGCCCCATTGATCATGGGACTCCTCATCGGGAGGGGGTCACCGGTGTGACTCCATGGTTCAGGGCACTGCGCGCGGCCGGACTGCTGCTGGTCCTGGCGACCGGTGCCGTACACCCCGCGTACGCCGTCGAGCCCGCCCCGAGCGCCGACTCCTCCCGGGCGGGGAGCGTCGCGGGCGAGGGCCGTGCGCGACCGGGCCGCGAGGTGCCCCCGCCGGAGGAGGAGCCCGACGAGGAGGACACGGCACCGGCCGACGAGGATCGCATCCCCGCCGCCGTCGACAGCCCGGAAGCCACTGTCGCCCCCGAGCCGTCGAGCACCCCCGCCCCCGTCGGGCAGGGCGTCGTCCGCCCCGGAACCGGTCCGGAACCGGTGCTGCAGATCCTGCCCCTGGGCAGCGGGCTGATCCTCATCGGCCTGGGTCTGGCGCTGACGTTCTTCGCCCTGCGCGTCCGGCGCGGCTGAGGCCGAACCGCGTCGGCCGGGGAACCTCGGGATCGGCCAGGCCCTGCCGTCACATTCCCGCCTATCTCCCGGGCGGACGACGGGAATGTGACGACAGGCTCTAAGGAACCTCGAGCAGCACCTTGCCGATGTGACCGCTCTCCTCCAGGAGCCGGTGTGCCGTCGCGGCGTCACTCATCGGCAGCTCTCGGTCGACGATCGGACGGACATGCCCGGAGTCGATCAACGGCCACACGTGCTCTCGTACGGCCGCGACGATCGCCGCCTTCTCGCCGAGCGGACGGGCGCGCAGGGAGGTCGCGCTGATCGCGGCGCGCTTGTTGAGGAGCGTGGCGATGTTCAGTTCGCCCTTGACGCCGCCCTGCATGCCGATGATCGCGAGCCGTCCGTTGACCGCGAGGGTCTGGACGTTCCGGTCGAGGTACTTGGCACCCATGTTGTCGAGGATGACGTCGGCGCCCGCGCCGTCCGTGGCCCGCTTGAGCTCCTCGACGAAGTCCTGCTCGCGGTAGTTGATGAGAATGTCCGCGCCGAGCTCGCCGCAGAACTCCAGCTTGTCCTTGCTGCCCGCCGTCACGGCGACCTTCGCGCCCACGGCCTTGGCGAGCTGGATCGCCATGGTGCCGATGCCGCTGGAGCCGCCGTGCACGAGCAGCGTCTCGCCGGGGCGCAGGTGGGACACCATGAAGACGTTCGACCAGACGGTGCAGGTCACCTCGGGCAGCGCGGCCGCCTGCTTGACGTCCAGGCCCGCGGGAACCGGCAGCAGCTGCCCGGCCGGGACCGCGACCTTCTCGGCGTATCCGCCGCCCGCGAGCAGCGCGCAGACCTCGTCGCCGACGGCCCAACCGGAGACACCGGGGCCGATCTCGACGATGCGCCCCGAGCACTCGAGACCGGGGTAGGGGGACGCGCCGGGCGGTGGGTTGTAGAGGCCCTGGCGTTGCAGCAGATCGGCGCGGTTGACGGCGCTCGCCACCACCTCGACGAGGACTTCGCCCTCTCCTGGTACGGGATCCGGGACCTCGTCCCACACCAGCGCCTCGGGCCCACCAGGTTCAGGAATCGTGATCGCATACATGAGGGGGACGCTACTGCTTCGCACCTCGTTGAGCGTTCCTACTTCGTGAGCGTTGTTGCTCGAATCAGATCGTTCGCTCTCTGTTTCAGTCCCCGGACGGATGCCCTTCGGCCACTGGGCCGATCCTCCGAAAAATTCCTGTGCGCGACCGATGAATGTGAGCGACGGTAAAGGTCTCCCCATGCGTAACCCACGTACGCGGAAGGAAACCCACCATGAGCCAGCAGACCTCCGGCCTGGCCATCGAGACCGCGGGCCTGGTGAAGACGTTCGGCGAGACCAGGGCCGTCGACGGCGTCGACCTGGCCGTGCCCACGGGCACGGTCTACGGCGTCCTCGGTCCGAACGGCGCCGGCAAGACCACCACGGTCAAGATGCTCGCCACCTTGCTGCGGCCGGACGGCGGACAGGCGCACGTCTTCGGCTACGACGTCGTCCGCGAGGCCGACGAGGTGCGCGGCCGGGTCAGCCTGACCGGCCAGTACGCGTCGGTGGACGAGGACCTCACCGGCACCGAGAACCTGGTCCTGCTGGGCCGACTCCTCGGGCACGGCAAGAAGGCCGCGCGGGAGCGCGCCGCGCAGCTCCTGGAGGCCTTCGGGCTCACGGAGGCGGCGGGCAAGCAGGTCAAGCACTACTCCGGCGGCATGCGGCGGCGCGTCGACATCGCCGCGTCCATCCTGAACACTCCCGAGTTGCTCTTCCTCGACGAGCCGACCACCGGCCTCGACCCGCGCAGCCGCAACCAGGTGTGGGACATCGTGCGCGCCGTCGTCGCCCAGGGCACGACCGTGCTGCTGACCACGCAGTATCTGGACGAGGCCGACCAACTGGCCTCCCGGATCGCCGTCATCGACCACGGCAAGGTGATCGCGGAGGGCACGAAGGGCGAGCTGAAGGCGTCCGTCGGCGCCGGTTCCGTACATCTGCGGCTGCGGGATCCCGCGCAGCGGCCGGAGGCGGAGGAGGTGCTGCGGATCGCGCTCGACGCGCAGGTGCAGCGGGAACCGGATCCGGTGGCGCTGACGGCGCGCGTCGGCATGGACGCCGTCAACGGCCGGGGAGCCGCCGAGCAGGCGGCCCGCGCGCTCGCCGAGCTGGCCCGCAGCGGCATCACCGTCGACAACTTCTCCCTGGGCCAGCCCAGCCTGGACGAGGTCTTCCTCGCCCTCACCGGACACGACACCAAGGACGACTCAGCCGAGGACGGCTCGTCCGACGGCGGCTCACAGGGCCACGACACGAAGGACGAGGCGGCCGCATGAGCACCGCGACCAACACCGAGAACAAGGAACTCGCCCCTGTCAGCGCCGAGTCGCTCGCCGCGCTGCTCGTCGCCGGGGAGCGCCCGCCGCGGCCCAGCGCTCTGTCGGCCTCGCTGACCTTCGGCTGGCGGGCGATCCTCAAGATCAAGCACGTACCTGAGCAACTCTTCGACGTCACCGCCTTCCCGATCATGATGGTGCTGATGTACACGTACCTGTTCGGCGGGGCGCTGGCCGGTTCGCCGACGGAGTACATCCAGTTCCTGCTGCCGGGCATCCTGGTGATGTCGGTCGTGATGATCACGATGTACACGGGCGTCTCGGTGAACACGGACATCGAGAAGGGCGTCTTCGACCGCTTCCGCACCCTGCCGATCTGGCGGCCGTCGACGATGGTCGGCTATCTCCTCGGCGACGCCCTGCGCTACACGATGGCGTCCGTGGTGATGCTCACCGTCGGCGTGATCCTCGGCTACCGCCCGGACGGCGGCGCGGTGGGCGTGATCGCCGGAATCGCGCTGCTGGTCGTGTTCTCGTTCGCGTTCTCGTGGATCTGGACGATGTTCGGGCTGATGCTGCGCACCGAGAAGTCGGTGATGGGCGTCAGCATGATGGTGATCTTCCCGCTCACCTTCCTGTCCAACGTGTTCGTCGACCCGAAGACCATGCCCGGCTGGCTCCAGGCGTTCGTCAACAACAGCCCGATCACCCATCTCGCTTCGGCGGTCCGCGAGTTGATGGCGGGCGAGTGGCCGACGGCCGAGATCGCCTGGTCCCTGGGCTGGTCGGGCCTGTTCGTGCTGGTCTTCGGGCCGATCACGATGCGGCTGTACAACCGCAAGTAGGCCCGCGACAGGCGCAGACCTGCCCGCGCGTCAGGGCGACGACCGTACGATCGTGATCAGCCGGTCCGTCAACTGGAGCCTGGCGACGGCCGGATCGTCGTATCCGAGCACCCGATGCCCTCGTACGACGCTCAGCACCAGGTCGTCGGTCTCGCGCGGGCCCTTGCCCACCTCGGCCTTGACGACCGGCCGTTCGACGATGTCGAGCCCGCTGCCCTGCTGGATGAGGTCCTCCATGACCATCCCGGCGGCGGGGCTGAGCACGGAGAGGCCGAGCAGGCGGCCGGCGGCGCTGGCGCTGGTGATGACGGCGTCGGCGCCGGACTGGCGCAACAGCGGCGCGTTCTCCTCCTCGCGCACCGCGGCCACGATCTTCGCGCTGCGGTTGAGCTGCCGTGCGGTCAGTGTCACCAGGACGGCCGTGTCGTCGCGCTGCGTCGCGATGATGATCTGCCGCGCCTTGTCCACCTCGGCCCGCATCAGCACATCGCTGCGCGTCGCGTCCCCGGCCACACCCACGTAGCCCTCGGCGGTCACGGCGTCGATCACCTTCGAACTGAGGTCGACCACGACGACCTGCTCCTTCTTCGCCCCTGTCCTGGGCCCTGTCGCGAGGACGGTCTCGATCGCCGACCGCCCCTTCGTGCCGAAGCCGATGACGACGGTGTGATCGCGCACTGTGGATCTCCAGCGGTTGATGTTCCATTCCTCCCGGGTGCGTTCCGTGAGGACCTCGAGGGTGGTGCCGACCAGGATGATCAGGAACAGCACGCGCAGGGGGGTGATGACGAAGATGTTGGTGAGCCGGGCGGCGTCGCTGACCGGGGTGATGTCGCCGTAGCCGGTGGTGGAGAGGGTGACGGTCGCGTAGTAGAGGGAGTCGAGGAGGTCTACGCCGTCACCCGCGTTGTCGTTGTAGCCGTCGCGGTCGAGCCAGACGACGAAGGCGGTCACGGCGAGCACGAACAGGGCCATCGCCAGTCGTTTGGCGACCTGACGGAGGGGGTGCTCCACCGCTTTCCTCGGGAGTTTCACCCGATGGGGCACGAGATGCTCGTCCGCCTGGCGGGCGATCGCGTCATGGCCCGGAAGTTTCACGTGAAACACTCCCCGATCCGGCTCGCCGTCCGGTTCCCACCCTGGTTCATGCGCTCATGCCCCCGCCAAAGCCCAGGGCAGATCGAGAAGTTCCAGCTCCTGGCCCGGGCGGGCGCCGCCAGGAGGCACGACCGCGAGGGCGTCGGCCACGGCGATGCCACGCAGCATGGCCGGACCGTTGTAGTGCAGCGGAACGGCCCGGTCGGCGCGCAGGACGACGGGGATGAGCCGGGTGTCGTGCGGGTGCCCGTGCACCGCGTCCATGAGAGGCAGCGTGTACGGCTCCTGGGCCGTGCGTCCCGCGAGGATGCGCAGGACGGGCTCCGCGAGCGTGAGCAGGCCGGAGACGGCCGCCAGGGGGTTGCCGGGCAGGCCGACGAGGTGCTGGTTCTCCTTGGTGCGGGCCAGGAGCATGGGATGGCCTGGGCGGACCGTGACGCCGTCCACGAGGAGGTGGGCGCCGAGGCGGCTCAGGGTGGGGTGGACGTGGTCGACGGGGCCCGCGGCGGTACCGCCGGTCGTGACGATCAGGTCGGCGTCGGAGCCGGCGATCGCCTTGCGCAGGGCCTTGGCGTCGTCACCGAGCCTGCGCACCGCGACGACCTCGGCGCCGAGCGCGCGCAGCCAGGGCGGCAGCATCGGGCCGAGCGCGTCCCGGATCAGGCCGTCCTGAGGGAGCCCCGCGGTGAGCAACTCGTCGCCGAGGACGAGGACTTCCGCGCGGGGCCGGGGGACGGCGGCGAGCGTGTCGTACCCGGCGGCCGCGGCGAGGCCCAGCACGGGGGGAGTGACCAGGGCGCCGGCCGACAGGAGTTGGTCGCCACTGCGGCACTCCTGGCCGCGCGGGCGGATGTCCTGACCGTGCAGGACGTCGCGCGTCGCGTGCAGCCTGCCCTTGTCGTCGAGCTGTCCGTGCTCGCTGCGCAGTACGGCGGTGGCGTCCTGCGGGATGCGCGCGCCGGTGGCGATCCGCACCGCCTCGCCGTCGGTGAGCGTGTGGGGCCGCGCGTGGCCCGCGAGCACCCGTTCCTCGCGCAGGTCCCAGGGGCCGGGCCCGGCGACCGCCCAGCCGTCCATCGCGGAGGTGTCGAAGGAGGGGAGGTCGGTGAGCGCGGTGAGGGGGGCGGCGAGGACCAGGCCGAGAGCGGTGTCGAGGGGCACGGAGACGTGAGCGCGGCGCGGCATCGAACGGGCGGCCCGCTCGGCGGTGGCGCGGGCCTGCTGCCAGGGGGTGGCCTTGTGGTGCCGCCTGCTGTCCTTGCCCGTGGGGGCGTGGCCCGCGCCGTCCGGTGCGGGGTCGGCGGGGGTGTCGTGGCCGTGTCCGCGAGGGTCCTTGACCAAGGCCAGGGCCTCCTCCACGTCGAATTCGTCGGCGTCCTGTCCTACGCGGGCACCCGGCGCGGTCATCCGGCGTCCGGCTTGGCGTCGGGGGCGTTCTCGGCCGCCCAGCGGAGCGCCAGCGCCGTGGCCTTGCGGGCGGCTTCGGCCACGGCCTCGGGGCCTCCCTCGGCCCGCGCGGCCGCGTACCCCACGAGGAACGTGGTCAGCGGTGCCGCGGGCCGGGCCACACCGTGCGCGGCGTCGCGGGCCAGGTCCAGCAGGACGCCGGTGTCGACCTCCAGGTCGATGCCCAGCTCGTCCTTGACTGCGGAAATCCATTCGTCCAACACGTGCCCATGCTCCCTGATACGTGCCCGGGCGGCGGCGATGTCGTCCCAGGTGTCGCAGTCGAAGGACGCGACGGGGTCGGAAATGCGGGTGAGGTCCAGCGCGGCGGTGAGCCGTCGCAGGGGCAGACCGGTGAGTCCGCCCGGTGCGGCGGCGAGCGCGGACAGCTCCCGGCGCAGAGCCGCCGCACGGTATGCGGCCACGAGCGGCTGATCGCGGCCGTCGGGGTCGGTGAGCAGCACGCCGTCGGGCACACCTTCGCGTACGCCTTCGGGTTTCGCCGGGTCGTGCGGGGGGCCGCTCTCCCGAAGGGGGGCCAGCAGGCGCCGTACCGTCCCCTCGTCCAGGAACGGCAGGTCGGCCGAGAACACGACGACATACGGGGCGGTGGTGTGCCGCAGCCCGGCGTCCAGGGCGGCCACCGGGCCTCCGCCGGGCGGGTCCTCGCGGGCCCACGCCACGGGGCGCGCGGTCGTCCTGGGTTCGGCGACGACCACCGTGGTCCCGGCGTCGGCGCAGGCGGCCAGCACCCGGTCGAGCAGCGCACGCCCGCCCACCCGCACGCCGGGCTTGTCGGCGCCGCCCAGCCGCCGGGCGGCGCCTCCGGCAAGCACCACGGCGTCGTACGGGGCATCGGTGCCGGGGGTGCCCGGTGGCTCGTACGCGGTCATCCCCCGAGTATGCGTGCCGCCACGATCACAGGGAACGCAGGAGCACCGCCGGCTGCTCGACGCAGTCCGCCACATGACGCAGGAAGCCACCCGCCGTGCCGCCGTCGCACACCCGGTGGTCGAAGGTGAGCGAGAGCTGGACGACCTGTCGCACCGCCAGCTCGCCCTCGTGCACCCAGGGCTTGGGGACGATCCGGCCGACGCCGAGCATGGCCGCCTCGGGGTGGTTGATGATCGGCGTGGAGCCGTCGACGCCGAACACTCCGTAGTTGTTCAACGTGAAGGTGCCGCCCGTGAGTTCTGCCGGTGTGAGCGTCCCGGTCCGCGCGGCCTCGGTCAGCCGGGCGAACTCCGCGCTCAGCGACTCCGCGTCGCGTGCGTGCGCGTCCCGTACGACCGGTACGACCAGACCCCGCTCGGTCTGCGCCGCGAAGCCCAGGTGCACCTGGTCGAGTCGCACGATCTCGCGGGCGTCCATGTCGACCGTCGAGTTGAGCTCCGGGTGGCGGGTCAGCGCGGCGGTGCAGATCCTGGCGAGCAGCGCGAGCAGGGAGATCTTCGGGCCGCCGACGGCATTCATCGCCGCGCGCGCGTGCAGGAGTTCCGTCGCGTCGGCGTCCACCCAGCAGGTCGCGTCGGGAATCTCCCGGCGGCTGCGGGAGAGTTTGTCGGCGACGACACCGCGGAGACCGCGCAGGGGGATGCGGGTGCCCTGGCTGGGAGAGGCCGGCTGCGTGGGCCTGGGTGCGGCAGGAGCGACGGACGCGTCCTGCGAGGCCCCGGCGAGCGCGGAGGCGGGCGTCGGCGCGGAGGCGGCCGCGCGCAGCGCGTACTCGACGTCCGCCCGCAGGATCAGCCCGTCGGGCCCGGAGCCCGCCAACTCCCGCAGATCCAGACCGTTCTCGCGGGCGAGCCGGCGGACGAGCGGGGAGATGACGGGTACGGGACCCTCGCCGCGCACCGCGGTGACGGCGCTTGCCGGGGTGTCGCCGCCCTCGGCGATCACCCCTTCACCGATGACGGGGGGCACGGTGACGGAGGACACGGCAAGGCCGCGCCCATGCGGCTGCGCCGGCCCACGCCACCCAGTCGGGGCGACCGCCGTGCCGTGCTCGCCGCCGACCCCGCCTCCTCCCGTCGTGTCACCGTCCCGCGGCGGAACGCTCGACGGGCGTCGCCCGGGCGCCACCGTGCCGGGCGCCACCGTGCCGGGCGCCACCGCTCCGGACCCCACCGTCCCAGGGGCCGGCCGGACCCTTCTGCGCCGCGCCGGAGGCGCCCCCGTGCCGTAGCCCACCAGTACGTTGCCGGATCCCCCGTCGTCATCGCCGGAGGCCGACGCGCCGACGGCGACCGTCAGCAGGGGGGAACCCACGGGCAGTTCCGTGCCCTCCTCGCCAAAGCGGGCGGTGACCACACCCCCGTACGGGCAGGGGACGTCGACCATCGCCTTGGCGGTCTCGACCTCGACGACGGGCTGGTCGACGGTGACGACGTCCCCGACCTCCACCAGCCAACGGACGATCAGCGCCTCGGTGAGGCCCTCCCCGAGGTCGGGGAGCTTGAACTCCAGCACTTGGGCCATCAGCTGTCCGCCTCCCACTGCAGACGCCCCACGGCGTCCAGGATCCGGTCGACACCGGGCAGGTGGTGCCGCTCCAGCATCGGCGGCGGATACGGGATGTCGAACCCGGCCACGCGCAGCACCGGCGCCTCCAGGTGGTGGAAGCAGCGCTCGGTG
This sequence comes from Streptomyces sp. NPDC048275, assembly GCF_040652275.1. NCBI lineage: Bacteria > Bacillati > Actinomycetota > Actinomycetes > Kitasatosporales > Streptomycetaceae > Streptomyces > Streptomyces sp. NPDC048275. The sequence goes on along the minus strand of NZ_JBEZLR010000007.1, from coordinate 46,192 downwards.
ACGCGGGCCGCGATCTCCCCGCCGGGCCCGCCGTACCCCCCCGACTCGTGCACGACGATAGCGCGGCCGGTCCGCCGCACCGACGCGCTCACCGTCTCGTCGTCGAACGGCACGAGCGAGCGCAGGTCGACGACTTCGAGGTCCCAGCCCTCGGCCCGCGCCGCCTCGGCCGCCTCCAGGCAGACGGGCAGGGACGGGCCGTACGTGATGAGCGTGGCGCTGCGGCCCGATCGCCGCACCACCGCGCGGCCTATCGGTTCAACGGTCCCCGGTTCGTCCGGGTTCCAGGAATCCTTCGACCAGTACAGACGCTTGGGCTCCAGGAAGACGACCGGGTCGTCGGAGGCGATGGCCGCGCGCAGCAGCCCGTAGGCGTCGGCGACCGTCGCGGGCGTGACGACATGGAGCCCCGGAGTCGCCATGTAGTACGCCTCGGAGGAGTCGCTGTGGTGTTCGACTCCGCCGATGCCGCCGCCGTACGGGACGCGGATGGTGAGCGGCAGCGGCATGGCGCCGCGGGTGCGGTTGCGCATCCGTGCGACGTGGGAGATCAGCTGCTCGAACGCCGGGTAGGCGAACGCGTCGAACTGCATCTCCACGACCGGCCGCAGGCCGTACATGGCCATGCCGACGGCCGTCCCGAGGATGCCCGCCTCGGCGAGCGGGGTGTCGGTGCAACGGTCCTCGCCGAACTCCTTGGCGAGCCCGTCGGTGACCCGGAAGACGCCGCCGAGGGTGCCGACGTCCTCGCCCATGACATGGACGGTCGGGTCGGCGGCCATGGAGTCGCGCAGCGCGCGCGTGAGGGCCTGCGCCATGGTGGCCGGTTTCAGGGCAACCGTGGTCATCGCCCTGCTCCTTCCGGCCCGTGAGCCTCGGCTTCCAGCTCCGCGCGCAATTGCGCCTCCTGTTCGCGCAGTTGCGGTGTGGGCTCGGCATACACGTGGGCGAACAGGTCCATGGGGTCGAGCACCGGGTCCTGGTTCATGCGCTCGCGCAGGTCGGCGGCCATCGTCTCGGCGGCGTCGCGGGCGGCCCGTACGCCGTCGTCGTCGAGCAGGCCGCGTTCGGTCAACTCGTGTTCCAGGAGGGCGATCGGGTCGTGCGCGCGCCAGGTCTCGACCTCGGAGGCACCGCGGTAGCGGGTGGCGTCGTCGGCGTTGGTGTGGGCCTCGATGCGGTACGTGACGGCCTCGACGAGTGTCGGACCGCCTCCCGCGCGCGCGTGGCGCACGGCGTCGCTCAGCACCTCGTGCACGGCGGCCGCGTCGTTGCCGTCGACCAGACGCCCGGGCATGCCGTAGCCGACGGCCTTGTGGGCCAGGGAGGGGGCGGCGGTCTGCTTGGCGAGCGGGACGGAGATGGCGAAGCCGTTGTTCTGGACGAGGAAGACGACGGGGGCCTGCCATACGGCGGCGAAGTTCAGTGCCTCGTGGAAGTCGCCCTCGCTGGTGCCGCCGTCGCCGACCAGGGCGAGGGCGACCACGTCGTCGCCCTTGAGGCGGGCGGCGTGCGCGAGACCCACGGCGTGCGGGAGCTGGGTGGCGAGGGGGGTGCACAGGGGCGCTATGCGGTGCTCGTGCGGGTTGTACCCGGTGTGCCAGTCGCCGCGCAGGAGGGTGAGGGCCTGGACGGGGTCGAGGCCGCGGGCGACGGCAGCGAGGGTGTCCCGATAGCTGGGGAAGAGCCAGTCGCGCTCCTGAAGGACGAGCGCGGCGGCGACCTGGCAGGCCTCCTGGCCGGTGCTGGAGGGGTAGACGGCGAGGCGGCCCTGCTTGGTGAGGGCGGTGGCCTGGGCGTTGTAGCGGCGGCCGCGCACCAGCTCCGCGTACAGACGGTGCAGCAGGCCCGGGTCGACCCGCGCGGCCGCTTCGGTGCCGAGGACGCGGTGGGGCAGCGCGTCGGGCAGCAGCGGCGCGGGGTCGGTGCGGGGCTGCCAGGCGGGCGGCGGGGTCGGCCGGTAAGCGCCTCGCTGCTCCATGACCGTCATGACGGCACCTCCTCGTGGGAGTGGCTCAGGACGCCCCACGGATGTGGCGCGCCTCACCTACCGATTGTTCGGTCGTCGGCACATTTTGGCTACAGGCACCGCCAGGCTGTGGACAAACGGTTCTGCACAACCTGAGATGGATGCAGTACGTCCATGGTAGGGAGGCGGGGGGACATGGCACCTGAACAAATGGCCGAACCGTCGGAGGCCGGCCCCGTCCAGCAGCCCGCCCCACCGCCCGTCCCTCCGCCGGCCCGCCCGCTCGACGCCATCGATCAGGACATCCTGCAGATGCTCCAGGCGGATGGCCGCGCCTCGATACGCTCCGTGGCCGAACGGGTCCATGTGTCACGGGCCAACGCCTACGCGCGGATCAACCGCCTCATCGACGACGGTGTGATCCGTGGTTTCGGGGCGCGCGTCGACCACGAACGCGCCGGGCAGGGCACCTCGGCCTACATCACTCTCAAGATCGTGCAGAACTCCTGGCGCACGGTCCGCGAGCAGCTGAGGGTGCTCCCCGGGGCCTCCCACATCGCGCTGGTGGGCGGCGACTTCGACGTACTGCTGCTGGTGCACACACCGGACAACAGGGCGCTGCGCGAGCTCGTCCTCACCCGCCTCCAGGCCATCCCGGAGGTGCTCAGCACGCGGACGCTGCTGGTGTTCGAGGAGGAGGACCTGGAACCGGAGGGATGAACTCGGCGCGCTCCGACGCACCCGGGCTCAGCGCTCGCTGCGGAGCCCCGAGAAGACCAGGTGCACGACGGCGTCCGCGACTTCCCGGGCGCCCGTGCCCCGTCCGTCCGGCCGGTACCACTCCACGATCGAGTTGATCATCCCGAAGACCAGCCGGGTCGCGAGCCGGACCTCCACGTCGCCGCGTACGCCCCCCTCGGCGGCGGCGGACTTCAGCAGGTCGGCCACCCGGTGGTCGAAGTCGCGGCGCCGCTCCAGGGCCCAGCGCTCGGTGTCCGTGTTGCCGCGCACCCGCAGCAGCAGGGTCACGTACGGCAGTTCGGCGGTGAGCACCTCGACCATGCGCCGTACGACGTACTCCAGGCGCTCCTCGGCACGTCCCACGCGCGCGTGCTCCTCGTCGAGGATCCCGAAGAGCTCGTCGAGCGCTCGGCTGACGGCCCGGCGCAGCAGCTCCTCCTTGCCCGTGACGTGGTGGTATATCGACGACTTGGAGATGCCCGCCGCCTTGGAGAGGTGCTCCATGGAAGTGCCGTCGTAGCCGCGCTCGTTGAAGACCTGGACGGCGACCGAGAGCAGGGTCTCCGGGGTGTAGGTGTCGCGCTTGGCGGTGGTCATGGGGTGCCCTCCCGCTTCTCGGTGGCGTACGCGTGCCGGTAGAGCGCGAGGGAGGGCGCGTAGCGTCCGGAGGGGTCGCGCTGGTGCAGATCGTCCAGGAGGGAGCACGCCCAGCTCCTGCCGAGCCTGCGGCTCCATTCGAAGGGGCCCAGCGGGTAGTTGACGCCGAGCCGCATCGCCGTGTCGATGTCCTCCTCGGTGGCGACTCCCTTGGCGACGGCGTCGTGCGCCAGGTCGACGATCCGGGCCACGGTCCGGGCGACGATCATGCCGGGGACGTCGCCGATGACGCTGACGGTCTTGCCGAGCGCCTGGAAGAGGCCGACGGCCTCGGCGAGGGTCTGGGGGGCGGTGTCCTGGGAGGCCGACAGCGCGATCCGGGTCGCCCGGCGGTAGTCGAGCGCCAGGTCGAAGTAGACGACGTCGCGGAACTCGACCGAGGTCTGGCCGTCGGCCAGGACCAGTTGGCCGCCGCTGGGCAGCACCAGGCGGGTGCCGTGGTCCTCCTCGTCGTCGCGGACCTGGATGCCCGCCTCGCGGATCAGGGCGAGCAGGTCGGAGGCCGGGCCCAGATCACCCTCGGCGACGACGTACGCGGGCGGCTGTGCCTGCTCCGCGACGTGCGGCTCGGGGCGCTCGGCGTCCTCCCCGTAGTCGTACCAGCCGTGGCCCGTCTTGCGGCCGTGCCGGCCCGACTCGACGAGCCGTCGCTGGGCGAGCGAGGGCGTGAAGCGCACGTCCTGGAAGAAGGCCTGCCACACGGAGTGCGTGACGGATTCGTTGACGTCCTGGCCGATCAGGTCGGTCAGCTCGAAGGCGCCCATCCGGAAGCCGCCGCATTCGCGCAGGATCGCGTCGATGGTGGCGGGGTCGGCGGCCTGCGCCTCGTACACCGCGAACGCTTCGGCGTAGAAGGGCCGCGCGATCCGGTTGACGATGAAGCCGGGGGTGTCGGCGCAGGCGACCGGGGTCTTGCCCCAGGAGCGTGCCGTCTCGTACGCGCGCGTGGCCGACGAGAAGTCGCTCGCGTACCCGGAGACGACCTCCACCAGGGGCAGCACCGGCGCGGGGTTGAAGAAGTGCAGTCCGACGAGGCGGCCGGGGTTGCGCAGGGTGCCGCCGATGGCCGTGACGGACAGGGACGAGGTGTTGGTGGCGAGCAGACAGTCGTCCTCGACGATGTCCTCGAGCTCGCGGAACAGCTGCTGTTTCACGTCGAGTTGTTCGCGCACCGCCTCGACGACCAGCGCGCAGTCCGCGAGGTCGGTGAGGCTCCCGGCCGGGTGCAGACGAGAGCGTGCGGCGTCCCGGTCGGAGCCGCTGAGCCGGTCCTTCTCCACGAGCCGGTCGAGACGGGCGCCGATCGCTTCGGCCGCCGCGTCGGCACGGCCCGGGATGACGTCGTAGAGCCGCACGAGGTGGCCCGCTACCAGCGCGACCTGGGCGATGCCCTGGCCCATGGTGCCGGTGCCGACGACGGCCACGGGGCTGTTGAGGTCGATTGCTGTCATGTGCGCGATCCTCCCGCACGGGGTTTTCCACAGATGCGGCGGTCCCCCTTGTCCCGACCGATCGTTCGGTTACTCTAACTCTGTATGTCCATTCCTGCCCAGCTCGCGGGTGCAATGACGCACCCCTGAGACGAGGAGTTGGTCCCTGATGGCCGCCGAACTCTCCGCGCACCAGCTGATCGCCCAACACCGGCCCACCCTCGACCAGGCGCTGGAAGCGATCCGCACGCGCGCGTACTGGTCCCCGCACCCCGAACACCCCAAGGCGTACGGGGAGAACGGCAGCCTGGGCATGGCGGAGGGCAAGGCCGCCTTCGACGCCGTGCTCGGCACCCGTCTCGACCTCGACCAGCCCGGCACCGACGACTGGGTGGGCGGCGAGGTCTCCCCGTACGGCATCGAGCTGGGCGTCACGTACCCGCACGCGGACATCGACGTGCTGCTGCCCGCCATGCGGGCCGGACAGCGGGCCTGGCGCGACGCGGGCGCTCAGGCGCGTGCCATGGTCTGCCTGGAGATCCTCAAGCGGATCAGCGACCGCACGCACGAGTTCGCGCACGCGGTCATGCACACCAGCGGCCAGGCCTTCATGATGGCGTTCCAGGCGGGCGGCCCGCACGCGCAGGACCGCGGCCTGGAGGCGGTGGCGTACGCGTACGCGGAGCAGGTCCGCACCCCGGACACCGCGGAGTGGACCAAGCCCCAGGGCAAGCGCGACCCGCTCACGCTGACCAAGCAGTTCACCCCGGTGCCGCGCGGCATCGCCCTCGTCATCGGCTGCAACACCTTCCCGACGTGGAACGGCTATCCGGGCCTGTTCGCCTCCCTGGCCACCGGCAACGCGGTGCTCGTGAAGCCCCACCCGCGCGCGGTGCTGCCGCTCGCGCTCACCGTCCAGGTCGCGCGCGAGGTGCTCATGGAGGCGGGCTTCGACCCGAACTTGGTTGCGCTGGCCGGCGAACGCCCCGGCGAGGGCATCGCCAAGACCCTGGCCGTGCGCCCCGAGATCCGGATCATCGACTACACCGGGTCGACGGCGTTCGGCGACTGGCTGGAGACCCACGCCCGCCAGGCGCAGGTCTACACGGAGAAGGCCGGCGTCAACACGGTGATCGTGGAGTCCACCGACGACTACAAGGGCATGCTGTCCAACCTGGCCTTCTCCCTGTCCCTGTACAGCGGCCAGATGTGCACGACCCCGCAGAACCTCCTCGTCCCCCGCGACGGCATCCGTACGGAGGAGGGTCCCAAGTCGTACGACGAGGTGGTCGCCGACCTCGCCAAGTCGGTCGGCGGACTCCTCGGGGACGACGCGCGCGCGGGCGGGCTGCTGGGCGCGATCGTGAACCCGGACGTGAAGGCGCGGCTGGAGGCCGCGGCGGGGCTCGGCGAGGTCGCCCTCGCCTCGCGGGAGATCAGCAACCCGGAGTTCCCCGACGCCGTGGTCCGCACGCCGGTGATCGTGAAGCTCGACGGCGCGCGCAAGTACTGGGAAGGGGCCGACGACGAGGCCCCCTACCTGAGCGAGTGCTTCGGGCCGGTCTCCTTCGCCGTCGCGGTCGACTCGGCGGCGGACGCGGTGGAGCTGCTGCGGCGGACCGTCCGGGACAAGGGGGCGATGACCGTCGGGGCGTACACCACTGACGGGGAGGTCGAGCGGGCCGTTCAGGAGGCCTGCCTGGAGGAGTGTGCGCAGCTGTCGCTGAATCTGACGGGTGGGGTGTACGTCAATCAGACGGCGGCGTTCTCCGACTTCCATGGGTCGGGTGGGAATCCGGCGGCGAACGCCGCGTTGTGTGATGGGGCGTTTGTGGCCAATCGGTTCCGAGTGGTGGAGGTTCGGCGGTAAGCCCAGCCCCGCGCCTTAAGGGGCGCTCCAGTGGAACAGGGTCATGGCGACACTGGTTGCCAGGTTGTAGCTCGAGACCTGGGGGCGCATCGGGAGCGACACCAAGTGGTCGGCGCGGGCGCGCAGGTCGGGGGAAAGGCCGCTGCGCTCGGAGCCGAAGGCGAGGACGGCGTCGTCCGGGAGCTTCAGCGCCCGGATGTCCTCGCCCTCCGGGTCGAGGGCGAACATCGGCCCGGACGGCAGCTCCGCCACCGTCAGCCGTTCCACGGCGGTGGCGAAGTGCAGGCCCGCCCCGCCGCGCACGACGGTGGGGTGCCAGGGGTCGAGGGTGCCCGTCGTGACGACACCGGTCGCGCCGAAGCCGGCCGCGAGCCGGATCACCGCGCCGGCGTTCCCGAGGTTGCGCGGATGGTCGAGGACGACCACGGGCGCGGTGCGGGGTGTGCGGGCCAGCGCCCGCAGATTGGCGTCGCGGGAGGGTCGTACCGCCAAAGCGGCCACCGCGGTGGGGTGCGGACGCGGCACGAGCGACTCGTACGTGGCCTCCGGGACCTCCGTCAGCAGTCCGTCCAGGGTGTCCCGTACGTCCGGGGCCAGCTCGTCGGCGAGAGCGAGCGCCGCCCGCCGGTCGCTGGTGACCGCCACCGGGACCTCGGCGTGGAAGCGCACCGCGTGCTTGAGGGCGTGGAAGCCGTCGAGCAGGACGGAGGTGTCGGCGAGCCGGTGCCAGGTGCTGACGGGGTCCTGCGGGCGGTCGCTTACGGGGTCCTTCATGCTGTGAAGCCTACGGGTGGGTCCTCGGCGGTCTCCGGGGTGCGTGGATCCGGTGCGTGGGGATCCCGTGCTTGTGGATCCGGTACGGGTGCATCCAGTGCGTGGGGATCCCGTGCTTGTGGATCCGGTACGGGTGCATCCAGTGCGTGTGGATCCGGTACACGCTGCCTCGGCAGTTTGCGGACGCCGCTCGGGAACCGCCGTCCACGCGCGCGTGTGGCCCACCCACCGAGGCGTCGCAGGAAGGACGTCGGCAGGAACACCGCGTCGGCGGCGATCATCGCGAGCGAGAAGAACGGCAGCCCGAGGACCACCGCGATCACGGCGTGCTCGGTCATCATGGCCGCCAGCAGGACGTTCTTGACCCGCCGGTTGAACAGGGTGAAGGGGAAGGCGACCTGCACGGCGACCGTCCCGTAAGTCACCAGCAGCACGATCGTGCCGTGCGCGGACAACAGGTCGGACAGGGCGGGCCAGGGCGAGAAGGAATCCAGGTGGAGCGGGTAGTAGACCGCGGTGCCGTCCTGCCAGCGCGAGCCCTGGATCTTGTACCAGCCGGCGGTCGCGTAGATCAGACACGCCTCGGCCATGATCGTGAGCAGGGCCGCGTTGTGCACGATGTTGGCGACGACGTCCAGCAGGATCCGCGGCTCCGCGCCGCGCGCGCGGCGGCCGACGACCCACCACAGGGCAGGCACCGCCCACAGTCCCCAAAAGATCGTGAGCCAGCCGCCCATCCAGCCGCCGTCGATCTTGCCCGCGCCCGTCGCCGCCGCCAGCACGAGTCCGAGCACGGCCCACAGGGCGAGGCCGGCCCGGTCCGGGCCCTCGGCCCGGGAGAGGTCGCCCCGCGCGCGTGCCTCCCGCGCGAGCCGGGCCCGCCGGGCGTCCAGCGACCACACCTGGCCGCAGCGCGTGAACACCAGGTACATCGCCATCAGGTGGATGACGTTGTCGCCACCGTCCCCCATGAAGACGTTGCGGTTCTGCAGCGAGAGCACGCCGATCATGAAGAGCACGGACATCGTGCGGGTGCGCCAGCCCACCAGCAGCAGGGCGCTGGACAGGACGGCGAGGGCGTAGACGATCTCGAACCACAGCTGGCTGTCCGACCACATCAGGATCGTGAAAGCGTGGTTTTCCGCGATGAGCCCCTGGGCGAGGTCCCAGCTCCATGGTCCGTCGGGGCCGTACATCTCCTGGCGGTGCGGGATCTCGCGCAGCAGGAACAGCAGCCAGGTGGCGGCGAAGCCGATGCGGATCACGGCGGTCTGGTACGGGCCGAGGGCGGTGTCGGTGACACGGGCGATGCCGCGCGAGACCGACAGGGCGAATCCGTTCATCGGGCACTCGCCTCCGTCCACGCGTCCTTCAGGTCCTCCTCGGGCACGGTCCACCAGGGCAGCTCTCGGAGGATGGGTTTGTCGGACACCTTCTCCTCGCTCCACTCGGGGGGCCGTACGTTGGTGGTACGGGAGCGGACCTGGACGCGTTCGACGACGGCGCCGGTGCCGCCCGCCCGTTCGCGGTCGAGACGCAGCACGACGACGCGGCGCAGATAGCGTTCGGAGAGGTCGCCGCGCAGGTCCGCCGGACGGTTCTCGTTGTCGTGCGTGTTGATGTAGAAGTCCCAGGCCCGGCGCAGTTCGTTCTGCTGGGTGTGGCTCGGCAGCAGATTGCCGTCTATGGCCACGCCGTCGAGCGCGGACAGGTCGTACCAGCCGGTCTCGCTGATGCTGCCGTCCGCGGTGCGGACCTGGGCGCGGACCTGGACGTCGATGTTCTGCTGCAGCGGGTTGGGGGCGAAGAGCTTCCAGTTCTGCTCGAACTCGGGGTAGATCCAGTCGTCGATCGCCCGGCCGTGCTGCTTGGTGACGGTGTTCGAGGGTGCGACGTGCAGGAACACCATCCCGAGGTGCACACAGGCGGTGACCGCTATGACCGCGAGGGCCAGGGCCGCGGCGATCTGGTAGCGCAGGGAGAGCGCGGCTATGCCGGTGAGCGGTTGGTCGGGGGGCGCCTGGTCGATCAGTCCCTGGTCGGTCCGACCCTGGTCAGGGGGTTCCAGGCCGGGAGGCGGAGGGCTGTCGGGGAGGGGGCCGGGGCCCTCGGGCGCCGGGCCGCCGGGCTCGGCCGGCCTGCGCCGGGCGGGTGAGCCCTCGTCGTGCGCGTCCATTCCGCCCCCATTCCCGATCCCGGTCCGATTCCCGCCGCCGGGCCGTGCGATGCCGTACCGCCCGCGCGCACCACGCCGCGGCGCGCGCACCGGAACGGTACTCAGGCCCGACCGCCCGGCACAGCCCCAACGGCCACAGCGGCGCCGGCGGCAGCAGCAGCCGGAGCGGCCACCGTGCCCACAGCGCCCACAGCGGCGACCCCGAGGTTATCCACAGCGTTGGACACCTTACGGTGCCCCTCCCACCCTCGGATCAGGACAACCGAACGATCGATCGACTGGAGAGGGGGGAGGGTGCGTTCATTTCCGCGGGGCGCGGCCGATCCGTTCCCTTCTCGTAGAACCTGTTCTATCTTGACGCTCCGTCAGATCAGGCGTCCGGCCTGGTCGGTGGGCCGGGTGCGTGGGAGGACAGGCCGTGGACTTCACCTTCACCGAGGAGCAGCAGGCGGCGGTCGAGGCGGCGAGGGCGGTGTTCGGCGGCGTCGTGCCGGACGCGGTGCCCAGTCCCGCGCTCACCGCGGGCGCCGTCGCCGAGGACTTCGACCGGGCCCTGTGGGCGCGGCTCGCCGACGCGGACCTGCTGAGCCTGCTGCTCGACGCCAAGTACGGCGGGGCCGGCCTGGACGCGATCGCACTGTGCCTGGTGCTGCGCGAGTCGGCGAAGGTGCTGGCCCGGGTCCCGTTGCTGGAGAGCAGCGCGGCGGCGGCGACCGTACAGGCCTACGGCGGCGAGCGGCTGAAGGCGGAGCTGCTCGCGCGGACGGGCCGGGGCGAAGTCGTGCTGAGCGTCGCGGCGAACGGCCGGACCGGGCACGACCCCGCCGAACTCGCCGTGACCGCACGGCGCGACGGTGCCGCGTGGCTGCTGGACGGGGTGCAGACGGCGGTTCCCTGGGCGCAGAACGCCGACTTCATCCTCGTACCGGCGCACACGGACGCCGACCGGACCGTCCTCGCCCTCGTGCCCCGGGTTCACGAGGGGGTCGGCCTCGGTGAGCAGATCTCCACGACCGGTGAGCGGCTCGGTGAGCTGCGCCTGGAGTCCACGCGGATCGACGCCCGGGATGTCATCGACGCGGACGGGGCGTGGGAGTGGCTGCGGGAGCTGCTGGCCACCGGGACGTGCGCGCTGGCGCTCGGGCTCGGCGAGGGGGTGCTCGGGATGACGAGTGCGTACGCCGGCCGACGGGAGCAGTTCGGGTTCCCGATCGCCACGTTCCAGGCCGTCGCCGTGCAGGCCGCCGACCGTTATATCGACCTGCGCGCGATGGAGGCGACGCTGTGGCAGGCCGCGTGGCGGATCAGTGCGGGCAGTACGGAGGGTGCGGGAGGTCCGCTTCCGGTGTCCGGGGACGTGGCCGTCGCCAAGATCTGGGCGTCGGAAGGCGTACGGCGGGTCGTGCAGACCGCGCAGCATCTGCACGGGGGGTTCGGCGCCGACGTCGAGTACCCGCTGCACCGGTACCACGCCTGGGCCAAGCAGCTGGAGCTGTCGCTCGGACCGGCGGCGGCGCACGAGGAGGCGCTGGGCGATCTGCTCGCCGCCCATCCCCTGGGCTGAGCAAGCCACACCGCCCCACGCGCACCTGCACGCGCGGGGCGGGCGTGGGCCGAGCCCAGCCGCCTACAACACGCAGCACGCCTACAGCACGAAGCCGGACCCGCCCTTGTCGTCCACGACCGGGCGGCCGGTGGCCGCCCAGACCTGCATGCCGCCGTCGACGTTCACGGCGTCGATGCCCTGCTGGACCAGATACATCGCGACCTGCGCGGAACGGCCGCCGGAGCGGCAGATCACATGGACCCTGCCGTCCTGCGGGGCCGCCTCGGTCAGCTCGCCGTAGCGGGCTACGAACTCACTGATCGGGATGTGCAGCGCCCCCGCGGCGTGACCCGCCTGCCACTCGTCGTCCTCCCGGACGTCCAGCAGGAAGTCTCCGTCCGCGAGATCCCCGACCTCGACTGTGGGCACACCAGAAACAAATGACATGCCTCCGACGCTACCCGACCATCCGGGCCAGCTCCGCCTCGCGCTCGGCGACCTGAGCCAACAGCTGTTCGGCGATCTCCTCGAGGAGCCGGTCAGGGTCGTCCGGGGCCAGCTTGAGCATCGCGCCGATGGCGCCCTCTTCCAGCTCACGGGCGACGAGGGTGAGCATTTCCTTGCGCTGGGCAAGCCATTCGAGCCGGGCGTAGAGCTCCTCGCTGCGGCTCGGCTTCCACTCCTCGGGCACCGGGCCCGCGGCCCACTCCTCGGAGAGCTCCCGCAGCAGCGCTTCGTCGCCCCGGCCGTACGCGGCGTTGACGCGGGCGATGAACTCGCCGCGCCGCCTGCGCTCGTCCTCGTCCTGCGCCAGGTCGGGGTGAGCCTTGCGGGCCAGCTCGCGGTAGAGCTTGCGGGCCTCGTCACTGGGGCGCACCCGCTGCGGGGGCCGCACGGGCTGGTCCGTCAGCATCGCCACGGCCTCGGGGAACAGGCCGTCCGAGTCCATCCACCCGTGGAACAGCTCCTCGACCCCGGGCATCGGCATGACCCGCGCCCGCGCCTCGTCCGCCTGGCGTATGTCCTCCGGGTCCCCGGTGCGCGCGGCCCGCGCCTCGGCGATCTGCGCGTCCAGCTCGTCGAGGCGGGAGTACATCGGGCCGAGCTTCTGGTGGTGCAACCGCGAGAAGTTCTCGACCTCGACGCGGAAGGTCTCCACCGCGATCTCGAACTCGATCAGCGCCTGCTCGGCCGCCCGCACCGCCCGCTCCAGCCGCTCCTCGGGCCGAGCCGCGCCTTGAGATCCGTCACCTTCACCGGCCACACCCGCACCGACCGCGTCCGCGGGACCCGAGGCCGAATCGGCGTCGGGCCGGGCATCCTCGGCCTCGATGTGGTCGGACTGGCTCTGCTCGGACTGGCTGTGCTCGGCTTCCGGGGTCGTCACCCGCCCAGCCTAGGCCACGGCTCACGGGACACGCTCAAGACCACCGGCCCGCACCTCCCGCCTTACCGCCTTCGTAGCGCTCAAACGCCCAGTTCCGCCGCCACCCGCCCCTCCCTGACCGCCGTCACCAGTTCCGCGTGGTCCGCCTCCGTGCGGTCCGCGTAGGACAGGGCGAACGAAGCGATCGCCTCGTCCAGCTCCTCGCTCTTCCCGCAGTAACCGGCGACGAGGCGGGGGTCCGCGCTGTGGGCGTGGGCGCGGGCGAGGAGGGCGCCGGTCATCCGGGCGTAGTCGTCGACCTGGTCGGCGGCGAGGGCCGCGGGGTCGACGCTGCCCTTGCGGTTGCGGAACTGGCGCACCTGGAAGGGGCGGCCGTCGACCGTCGTCCAGCCCAGCAGGATGTCGCTGACCACCTGCATGCGCTTCTGGCCGAGGACGACGCGACGGCCCTCGTGCGGCACCTCGGGTATGGCGTGGCCGGCCGTCGCCAGGTGCGGGAGCAGCGCCGAGGGACGCGCCTCCTTCACCTGCAGGACGAGGGCCTCGCCACGGTGGTCCAGGAGCAGCACGACGTACGAGCGCGTGCCGACGCTGCCTGTGCCGACGACGCGGAAGGCGACGTCGTGCACCGCGTACCGGGCGAGAAGGGGGAGACGGTCCTCCGGGAGGGTCGTCAGGTACTGCTCCAGCGAGGCCGCGACCGCTGCCGCCTCCACGTCGGGTACCCGGCGCAGCACCGGCGAGGCGTCGACGAAACGCCGCCCGCCGCCCTCGACCGCCTCCGTCGACTTGGCCGCGAACCGCCCGCTGGTGTTGGCCCGCGCCTTCTCCGAGACTCGCTCCAGGGTGCCGAGCAGGTCGTGGGCGTCGGTGTGCGAGACGAGCGCCTCGTCCGCGATGGCGTTCCACGCGTCCAGCACCGGGAGCCTCGCGAGCAGGCGCATCGTGCGTCGGTAGGCACCGGCCGTGTCCTGGGCCGCCTTGCGGCACATGTCCTCGTCCGCCCCGGCCTCCCGGCCCGCGAGCACGAGCGAGGTGGCGAGGCGCTTGAGGTCCCACTCCCAGGGGCCGTGGACCGTCTCGTCGAAGTCGTTCAGATCGATGACGAGGCCGCCCCGCGCGTCCGCGTACAGGCCGAAGTTGGCCGCGTGGGCGTCGCCGCAGATCTGCGCGCCGATGCCGGTCATGGGGGTGCGCGCGAGGTCGTACGCCATGAGGCCGGCCGAGCCTCGCAGGAAGGCGAAGGGGCTGGCCGCCATCCTGCCGATCCGCAGCGGAGTGAGCCCCGGGATCCTGCCGAGGCTGGACTCCTCGACCGCGGCCATCGCGTCCGGCCTGTCGGTGTCGAAGGTCAGCTCGGCGTGCGCCTCGCGCGGCACCCGCTCGCGCAGCGCCTTGCCGGCTTCCTTGGGGGACTGGGAGGACTGGGGGTCCTTGTCCGTGGGCGCGCCCGGCTCGGACCACCCCGCGAATCCCGGCACCGCCAGGACCCCGGAGATCCTGGGCGCCAAGGGCCCCTGAACCGCCGTACCCACAACTCCTGTACCGACCTCGGTCACGACGACCGCCTCCCCCGTGCACGCACACCGGACGAACATCAACTCGTGATGACCGTACCGCCGGTCACTGAGACGCGTCAGACCCTGTGGACAACCCAGCCCTTGTGGACAACTGCGCGACAGGGCCGCCTACGAGGTCGCTACTCCCGCGGATGCCCCGGGCACGGCGGGGTCCCCGGCAGGTACTTCTCCGCCCAGGTGCCGAGCTCGTCGAGGGCGGGCTCCAGCGCGGCGCCCGCCTCCGTCAGGCCGTACGAGACCCGCAGCGGGGGGCCTTCGTCCACCTGGCGCACGAGCAGTCCCGCCGCGCCGAGTTCGGTGAGGCGGTCGGAGAGCATCCGTTCGCTGATGCCGGGGATCGCCCGGCGCAGGTCGGCGAAGTGGACGGGGTGCTGGAGCAGCACGGCGACGATGAGGCCGGTCCAGCGCTTTCCCAACAGTTGGAAGACCCGGGTCATGCCGTCGTCGACCTGCTGACACGGCCCTGCCTCGTGCGTCCCGCGAGTCCCCGGCTCTGGCTCTGGCATGAGTCCAGGGTACTGCGCTGCCGTGCGGGGATGAAAAAAAGTAAGTAGCTGTGTTATCTCTAGTCGGGTACGAAAAAGAAGCTTGCTCTCGCCCAAGCCCCTCGGGCTCGGGCAGCCGTCCCCTCTTGGAGATCCTCATGGCCACCCTCCTTCACATCGACTCGTCCGTTTTCCCGGGCTCCGCCTCCGCCTCCCGCACCGTCACGGACGCCTTCCGCAAGGCCTGGGAGGAGCAGCACCCGCAGGGCACCGTGATCTACCGCGACCTCGCCACGGACCCGGTACCGCACATCACGGCCGACGCCCACACCGCCGGTTTCGCCCCCGCGGACGCACACACGCCGGAGCAGGCCGCCGCCTTCGCCGCGCGCGAGAAGCTGATAGCGGAACTGGAGCAGGCGGACGCGATCGTGATCGGCGCGCCGATGTACAACTTCGCGATCCCGTCGACCCTCAAGGCATGGCTCGACAGCGTGATCCTCATGGGCCGCACCGCCATGACCGAGGACTCGAAGGTCAAGGGCACCCCGGTCACGGTCGTCGCCAGCCGCGGCGGCTCGTACGCGCCGGGCACGCCGCGCGAGTCGTACGAGTACGTCCAGAACTACCTGGAGGCCGTCCTGCGCGACACCCTCGGACTGGACCTCCACTTCATCGTCCCGGAGCTCACGATGGCCCCGCACAACCCGGCGATGGCCGAGCTGGTCCCCCTCTTCGAGGCCTCCCGCGCGAAGGCTCACGACGAGGCGGCCACCAAGGCCAAGGAATTCGCCGAGCGCCTCGCCGCGTAGCTCTCCGGGGCAGGGCAGACAGGTTGAGCCTCCTCAGATCTGGACCTGAGGAGGCTCAACCTGTCATGGGCCGCCGGATGCCCGCTGCCGCGGGGGAACGAACACAGCGGGCATCCGGCGGCGGTCCGGGGCTACTTGAAGGCCGGAAGGCTGCGCGTCACCCAGCCGGAGAACGGCGTGGCCGGGCGGGACAGGATCTCCTCGACATGCGGGCTGACCTGCTGTTCGGCGGAGAGAGGGGCGCCGAGGATGTCCAAGGTGCCGGGGATGACGTCCTCGGGCATGAACTGGGCCATGTGCGCGTGAGCGTCCTCGCGGGTCAGTTCCACGAAGGTCACCTTTTCGCCGAGGGCCTGGGAGATCGCCTCGGCCTGGTGGCGCGGGCTCACCGCCTCGGGTCCGGTCAGCTCGTACGTACGGCCGGCGTGGCCGTCCTCGCGCAGGACCACCGCGGCGACCGCGGCGATGTCGGCCGGGTCGACGACCGGCAGGGCCACGTCACCGAACGGGGCGAAGACCGTGCGGTCGGCGCGGACCGACTCGGCCCAGGCGAAGGCGTTGGAGGCGAATCCGCCGGCGCGCAGGATCGTGAAGGGCAGCCCTGATCCGCGTACGGCGTCCTCGAACTCGCGCAGTCGGCCGTGCGAGGCGGAGCCGGGGCGGGTGGCGTTGATCTGCGAGGAGAGCAGGACGACCCGCTTGACCCCGGCGGCCTTCGCCGCGTCCAGCAGCTCGGTCGCGGCCTCGCCATAGCCGAGCAGTTCGCCGGCCAACAGGATGAAGAAGGCGTCGACGCCTTCGAGGACCGGCCGCATGCTCTCGGCGCTGCCGAGGTCGGCCTGGGCATGGCGGACACCCTCCGCCGGATTGGCGGGCAGCGGGCGGCGCGACACCGCCACGACCTGTTCGCCCGCCTCGACGAGCGCCTCGATCAGCGGCCGCCCGACATTTCCGGTGGCTCCCGTGACGACAATCATGAACAGCTCCCTAATCGGTAATCAGTAGTCATTGATCAGTACTCATTGATCCGCAGACGTGGACGTGGACATTGAGTTGGGACATTGAGTCGGCGAACGGCCGTCAGTGGCGGGCGGCCATGACCGGGACGCTAGCATCCTCCGTATAGTAGGTACCTAGAGGAAAGTGACTATCGCTTCGGCGGGCGTCACGATGGGCGCCGCCCGGCGCGCCGTAGACCGCTGTCAGCGATTCGCCCAGACGTACGAGCGACTCCCGCGCCTCCGGCGGATCGAGCACCTCGACACGGCCACCGAGGCCCGCCAGCTGCGCGGCGAGTACCTGCACGGACGGGCCGTCGGCCGTGAACTCGACCCGCCCGTCGGACTGGACCTCTCCCGCGCGGAGCCGACCGCCGAGCAGTTGCCGCAGCACCGGCAGAGCGTCGCGGTCGGCCCGGGCCCGTACGGTCGCCGCGGACAGCTTCTGTTCCACCTCGGCCGACAACTCCCGCCAGGCCGCCGCGAGTTCAAAGCCTTCGGGGCGCTGTACGGGCTCACCGGTCGGTGTCACGGAGGTGACGCGGCCGATCCGGAAGGTACGCAGCCCCTCCTCGGTGCCGGCCACCAGGTACCAGCGACCGGCCTTGGAGACCAGCCCGAGCGGATGCACGGTCCGCTCACCGGGCGCCCGGTCGGGGTGCGCGTACCCGAGGCGGACCCGCTCGCCGTCCAGCACCGCCCGCTCCAGGGCGTGCTGGTGGGGGCCGCTGCCGCCCGCCGCCGTACGCGACCAGTCGACCCCGTCGATGAGGATGGCCTTGGAGGCCGCCTCGGCGTGCGGTCGCATCGGCGCGGGCACGGCCCGCATCAACTTGCGTAATGCCGCCCGCAGTTCCGGCGAGGCCGACAGCGGGCCCGCCGCCAGGAACAGTGCTCCGACCTCGCGCGAGGTGAAGCCGGTCAGATCGGTGCGGGCACCGCCGACCAGGCTCCAGCCGCCGCCCCGGCCGCGCTGCGAGTAGACGGGGACACCGGCGGTGGTGAGGGCCTCCAGGTCGCGGCGCGCGGTGCGCTCGGAGACCTCCAGCTCCTGGGCCACCTCGCGTACGGTCACCCGCCCGCGCGCCTGGAGCAGCAGCAGGGTCGCCACCAGACGATCAGCCTTCACGACGCCCCACCCTCCGTCCCCGCCCTCCCCTTCGCCCTCCCCTTCACTTTTGGCATATTTTCAGCCAGTACGTCATTTTTAGGCAATGTTGATATGGTCCCCCTAATAGGCCACAAGATGACCTGTTTGACGTCGACGATGAACACATGACTCAAGACATGACTCAAGTCGACCCCCGCGGAGGCCTGTTCAAGGCCGTTGACCTCACCGGACGTACGCTCGCCGCACTGCGCCCCGAGCAGTACGACACCATCACCCCGTGTCCCGACTACTCGGTCCGCGACATGGCCAACCACGTGGTGTCGGTGCTGCGCCGGGTCGCCGTCATGGGCGCCGGCGGCTCCTTCATGAGCGTTCCGCACTTCGCCGAGGACGTCGCCGACGGCGACTGGGCCAAGGCATGGGCGACGGCGACGAAGGAGTTCGACACCGTCTGGTCGGACCCGGCGGTGCTGGGGCGCCAGATCGGCCTGCCCTGGGGCCCGGTTCCGGGCGTGATCGCCTCGGTGATCTACACCAATGAGTTCGTGCTGCACGCCTGGGACCTCGCCAAGGCCACCGGTCAGACCCCCGAGTGGGACCCGGAGATGCTGGCGGCGCCGCTGGCCAACATGCGCCGGGCCGTGCCCGCGGAACCCCGCGGCGGCCAGGTGCCCTTCGGCCCGGTGGTGGAGGTGCACGAGGACGCTCCTGACATCGACAAGCTGGTCGGCTGGTACGGCCGTCGTCCCTGACGGGCGACGGAGCGGGCGGCCGCCGGACATCGGTCCGGCGGCCCTTCCGCGTTGTCGGGACTCACGCTGACGTACCGTCAGGCGCCGATGCCCTGAGCGAACTTGAAGTACCTGCGGGGGTCGTACTTGGCCTTGACGACCGCCAGTCGTGCGTAGTTCTCGGCGTAGTACGACTGTCGCCAGTCCGTCAGCTCCGCGTCCATCCAGTTTTGGTACGTCTCGCCGTTCGACAGCGGGTCGATGGTGTCGAAGCCGTTGTCCACCCAGGTCGTGGCGACGGCCCGGGCGGCGGCCGTGGACTGCGCCGGGTCGTTGATGAGGACCCGGTAGTTGACGGAGAAGAGCGAGTCGCGGTGCACGTACGCCGTGTCCGTGCGGGCCAGGTCGTTGGCCGCGCCGCCGAAGAAGTGGAAGTCGAGATAGCGGGACTGCCCGGCGCTGCGATTGGCGTCGAAGGCCGTCAGTACGTCCGCCCAGTCGCTCTGCGCGTACGGCTCGGAGCCCATCCGGGTCCGCTCCAGACCGAAGGCCGGCCGGGTGAGCACACCGCTCGGGGACTTCTCGGAGCGCTGGCACTGGTCCTGGCTCAGCGTGGCGCAGCCGAAGATCATCATCATGACCTGCTGGTACGTCATCACCGCATCCTGGCGGGCCGTCACCGCACCCGTCAGCGAGAGCAGCCGCGCCGCCTCCGAGGCCAGTTCGGCCGGGGTGCCCCGGGAGGCGAGGAAGACGTTGAGCGCGGGGACCGTGCCGGGCGCGGCGTCGGGCTGGACGAGGTACGCGCCGCCGCCGATGGTGCGGGGGGCGTCCACCAGCCACTGGCCGACGCCGTGCAGCACGTCGGCCGCGCGGTCGTACGGGAAGATCAGGTTGCTGATGGCCATCTGGTCGCCCTCGTGCGGGGTGACCGAGAAGCGGGTGACGACGCCGAAGTTGCCGCCACCGCCGCCGCGGATCGCCCAGAACAGGTCGCTGTAGCTGGTCGGCGAGGCGGTCACCACGCGGCCGTCAGCGAGGACCACCTCGGCCGAGGTGACCGCGTCACAGGCCATGCCCATCGGGCGGGTCAGGAAGCCGAAGCCGCCGCCCTGGAGGAAGCCGCCGGCCGACACGGTGGGACAGCCGCCCTCGCTGACCACCAGGCCGTGCGGGGCGAGGGCGTTGAGTATCTCGACGTTCTTGGCGCCGGGACCGATGTCGACGGTGCCATTGCCGACGGTGATCGCGTTGAGCCGCGAGACGTCGATGATCAGGCCGGGGGTGGTCGAGTAGCCCGCGTAGCTGTGGCCGCCGCTGCGGACGGCGGACGGCAGGCCGTGGTCCTGGGCGAAGCGCAGGGCGAGGGAGACGTCGGAGGAGCTGACGCAGTACGCGACGGCCCGCGGGTTGACCGAGTCGAACTGGGCGAGTTCCAGCTGCTTGGCCACGGCGTAGGCGGAGTCGGTCGGCAGCACCAACTGCCCCTGGAGCTTGCCCGCGAGCGTGCTCCAGGGGGCGCCGGTGCCCGCGGCGACGGGAGTGTGGGGCAGGACGGCCAGGCCGGCGGCGGCGGTTCCCGCACCGATCAATGCTCTACGAGTGATCACGGATGTCCCAAGGGTTCAAGGAAACGGTGGACAGCGGAACAAAAGGGAGGAGGGGGGTAAGGGGTAAAGGGGTAAGGGGGCGGCGCCGGACCCACGGGGGGAGGGTGGGCCCGGCGCCGGATCCGGGAGGGGGGACTTCCCGGAGTCGGGAGGTGGCGGCGAGGTCAGGACACCTTGCGGCCGCGCACGCCCTGCTTGACGACTCCGGCCAGCATCGAACGGCCGAGGTCGCGCATCTCCTTGGGGCCGGACGTGCTCGCCCACCACATGAACTTCATCATCGTGGGGGTGGTGGCCCGGAAGAACCGGAGGTCCTCGGGGCCCTTCCAGCCGAACGGCGTGTTGACGGACTCGCAGTCGCGGATCGCCTCGAAGACGATGTCGGCGGCCTTGTCGCCGTCGATCTCGCCCGCTTCGTACCGCTCGCAGGTCTCGGCGGTGATGTCGAACAGGACCTTGAAGGCGTGGCTGTCCGGCCACCACAGGCCTGTGTACGGCGCCTTCTCCATCTCGCGGAAGTGCCGGTCGTCACCGTCGAGCTGGAAGTTCTGGCGGGCCATGATCTGGCGCATGGTGGCCGGGGTGGTGAAGCACGCCCACACCCGGAACACCGCGTTCCACAGCCGGAAGTGGCTGAAGGCGATGTACGAGCTGTTGACGATCTTGTCGTTGTACTCCAGCAGCCCCTGCTCCAGGCGCTCGACGTACTCGAAGCGCTCCTCGGTGAAGTCGTTCTCGCGCAGGGCGTCCAGGACCCGGTAGGCGAGGGCGTCGACGACCTCGAAGGTGTTGGACAGACCGCGCGAGTACAGCGGGTCGATGAAGCCGGCCGCGTGCGACATCAGGCACCAGCGGGCGCCGATGGTGCGCTTGGAGGAGTACTGGAGACGGTCGGTGGAGACCCACTCGCGGATCCGCTTGGCACCCTCGAACTGGCGCTTCACGGCCGGGTACTTGTCGAGGTAGTGGTTGAACTCCTGCTCCGGCGTCATGTCCTTCGGCTTGGGGTACAGCCGCTCGTCGAAGGTCAGACCGACGCTGCACGCCGGGTTCTTGGAGTCCTTGTAGTTGTCGAACGGGATGATCCAGAACCAGCCGCGCTCGATGAGGTGGTGCAGGGTGCCACCATGGAAGGGCGACTCGGCCGGCGGGCGCAGCGCCTCCGGGTAGTTGCACACGTCGTCGTACGGCTTGATGCCGACGTAGTGCGTGAACAGCGAGCGGGCGTGGTGCTTGTGCCGCGGCGGGTTCTCCCGCAGGTCGAACTTCTGTGCCAGCGGGGAGCGGAAGCCGCTCGCGTCGATGAGGTACTTGGCGCGGAACACCTCGCCGTTCTTCCCCGTGACCGTGACACCGTCGTCGTCGACGTCGAGGTCGGTGGCGAACCAGTTCTGGCGGAGCGTGCAGCCGTACTTGGCGGCGACGTTCAGGTAGTGCGAGTCCGTGTCCTGGCGGAAGAGGTGCACCGCCTCGGTGAGCATCTTCGGGATGACGAACATCGTCGCCTCGCGCGGGTCCGGCTCCCGGTTCGGCCGGTGCGAGACGAAGCCGAAGCTCTGCTTGCGGCCGTGGCTGGGGCCGATGTGCTCGGTGACCGCCTTCACGTCCAGCATGTGCTTGATCTCGGGGACGTCGTAGCGCACGGCGAGAATGTGCAGCCATTCGACGAGCTGTGGGTTCTGGGACTCACCGACGGCGAACCGGGGGTGCTGGCCCGCGTCGATGAGTACCACGTCGGCGCCCTGACGGGCCAGGATCGCTCCCATGATCGAGCCCGCGAGGCCCGAACCCAGAATGGCTACGTCGCATTCGATCCAGTCGGCGGCCTTGTCGGCCTTCTTCGCTTCCTCAGCCTTGGTGGGCAAGACCGCACTCCTTTGTTTCAGACGCTTTCTCGGACGGGATTTCTCGGACAGGTCGGCTGGGTGGGGCGCGTTCTGGAAAAGCGAGTCAGTGCCGGGCCTCGCCGAACCACTGTCCGAGCGCCTCGGTCAGTCCCTCGACGGAGCCGTCGGCGCTCACCCAGGCGACATAGCCGTCGGGGCGGACCAGCAGGTCGGAGGCCGGGGCGGTCGCGTCCGCGCGGCTCGCGGTGACGATGTCGACGCGGTCCGCCCAGCCGGCCGCGGCCTCGCGCAGTGCGGCACTGTCGTGCAGGTCGAGCAGGACCGGACGGCCCGCGTGCAGCAGTTCGTACGTGGTGGTCTTCTCGTCGCCGGCCAGCAGCTCCTGGTCGGGCAGCCGGCGGCCGAGCAGCGGGTGGTCGCCGGTGGCGCCGTAGGTGATGTCGAGGCCGGTGACCAGGCCGACGAGGTGACGTCGTACGTCCTCGATCTGGACGAGTTCGGCGAACAGGTCGCGCAGCGGCTGCGCCTCGGGGCCGCCGAGGTACAGGGTGCGCTGGACGAGGGTGTTGTAGACGATGCGGGCGCCGACCGGGTGGCGCTCGGAGTGGTAGGTGTCGAGCAGGCCCTCCGGGGCGTGCCCCTTGACCGTGGCGGCGAGCTTCCAGCCGAGGTTGACCACGTCGCCCACGCCGGCGCTGATGCCCTGGGCACCGATCGGCAGATGGATGTGCGCGGCGTCGCCCGCGAGAAAGACACGGCCCTTGCGGTACTCGGCGGCCTGGCGGCTGGCATCGGTGAAGTAGCTGGTCCACAGCGACTTGGCGCCGCTGATGTCCTCGCCGGTCACCCGCTGGAAGGCGGCGGCCACCTCCTCGAAGGTGGGCGGCTCCTGGGTGGGGCGGACGCCGGCGCCGCGCTCGAAGACCACCACGCGGGTGGCCCCGGGGCCGAGCGGCAGCACGACGACCATGCCGGCCTCGCCGACCTCGCCGGTGGGACGCAGCCGCAGCTGCACGCCCACGACGTCGGTCATCTTCATCTCGATGGTGGCGCTGACGCCGGGGAAGTCGATCCCGGCCAGGTGACGGACGGTGCTGCGGGCGCCGTCGCAGCCGACGACGTAGGCGGCACGCAGGGTCTCGAGGCCCTCGGGGCCCGCGACCTCGACCTGGACGCCGCTGTCGTCCTGCGACAGGCCGATGACCTCGTGGCCCCGGCGGATGTCTGCGCCCAGGCCCGTGGCCCACTTGGTGATGATGGCCTCGGTACGCGACTGCGGAACTCCGCGGACACCGAAGTTACCGCCCTCGACAATGCGGTAGTCGATGGGAAGTCCACCGAAATGGCCGCCGGGTATGGTTTCCAGCTGGCCGAATTCCTCGAGAAGTCCGCGCTGGCCGAATTCCTCGATCGTGCGGGCCGAGAATCCCAGGGCACGGGACTGCTGCATCGGCTGTTCCAGCCGGTCGAGCACGATGACCGAGAGACCCGAGAGGCGGAGTTCCCCTGCGAGCATGAGCCCCGAGGGTCCTGCACCGGCAACGATCACATCGGCGTTGAAAGCGTCCATATTCCCTCTCCCGCTGGTGTTTTCTCCAGTATTCCGAGGGCTCCCGGGAAGCTGAATGGCCGCCGATACAGGACTCTGACAAGTTCGTCAGAGGCCCGGCAGCTACCGGGCGGTACCAGGACCTGTCCGGTCGGCCAGTACAGCGGGAGCATGCGAGAGGGTGCCGGAAGCGTCTTCCGGCACCCTCTGGATTTTCTTGGTACGAGAGCTCAGTACAAGCCCATCACCCGGTCCACCGCGATCTCGATCACCGCCAGGCCGGGCGGCTGCGGCGGCTGGGACCAGTACCGCTTGGCGTAGCGGCGCATCCCCTCCACCACCCGGGGCGGGTCGGTGGAGACGGTCGCCGGGCCCTCCAGGGTGATCCAGCGCGGTCCCACCAGCTGACACACGGCGGCGCGAGCACCCGTCGTGGCCAGCAGATTGCGGGACTTGCGGCGGTGCACCGTGGTCATCACCCGGGCCAGGCCCGCCTCACCGTCCCAGGTGAACCGTACGGGCGCGACGTGCGGCGTGCCGTCCGGGCGCAGGGTGGTCAGGGTGCACAGAGCGTTCTCGGCGAGGAATTCCTCGGCCGCTGCGGACAGGGGCAGGTGCTTGGGCATGGCCGGGTCCGTCCTTCTCTCACCGTGTGTCGTCTATGACCGTGTGTCGTCCGTCAGGCGTGCGCGGGGACGGCCGCGGACTGCTCGGAGGACTTGGTCAGCGGCAGCAGCGCCAGGGTCACCAGTAAGGCGGCCGCGGCGAAGCCGGCGCCCACGAGGAACGCGTCGTGGAAGACGGTCGTACGGGCTTCGTTGACCAGGGCGGGATCGCCGCCCGCCTGCTCCGTCAGCTCGGCGACCCGGCGGAAGGCGTAGGTCGCCGCGACCGCGAGGCCGAGCGCGCCGCCGACTTCCTGGGCGGTGTTGATGAGACCGGCGGCCAGACCCGACTCGCGCTCCTCGATCCCGGCGAACGCGGACACCTGGAGCGGGACGAAGGACATACCGAGGCCGAGGCCCATCAGGGCGAAGGCCGGCAGCACGTCGACCAGGTACGACGCGTCGGACGGGGCGCGCCACAGCAGCATCATGCCGGTCGCGGCGAGCGAGAGACCGACCAGCAGGACGGGCTTGGCGGCGACCTTGGTGACGATCTGGGAGGCGACACCCGCACCGACGGCGGTGAGCACGGCCAGCGGCACGTACGCGAAGCCGGTCTTGACGGCGGAGTAGTCCAGGACCTGCTGCATGAAGAGGCTGGCGAAGAAGAACAGCGTGACGCAGGTGCCGAGCAGCAGGACGGCGATGACGTTGGCGGCGCGCAGTGAGGGGCGGCGGAAGATGCCGAGCGGCATCAGCGGCTCCCTGGCGCGACGCTCGATGAGGACGAAGGAGGCGAGCAGCACCGCGGAGAGCGCGAAGCCGCCGTAGACCCGGTCCATCGGAACGTCGGAGTCGGAGACGGTCTGGCCGAGGGTGAAGATCAGCAGGATCAGGCCGGCCGTGAGGACGACGGCACCCGCGACGTCGAAGGACTTGCTGCGCTCGGCGGAGCGGCTCTCGCCGACGATCATCGGGGCGATCAGGGCGCCGATGACGCCGATCGGGACGTTGATGAAGAAGATCCAGCGCCAGCCGGGTCCATCCGTGAGCAGACCGCCGAGGGTGACGCCGGCGACGGCGGCGAGACCGCTGAGCGCGCCCCAGGCGCCGAGCGCCTTGTTGCGGGCCGCGCCCTCTTCGAAGTTGTTGGTCAGCAGGCTCAGCGCGGCGGTGGCGATGAACGCGGCACCGAGGCCCTGGGCGCCGCGGGAGCCGATCAGCATCGCGGCGTTCTGGGCGACCCCGGCGACCAGGGAGGCACCGGCGAACAGGAGCAGGCCGGTCTGCAGCATCCGGCGGCGGCCGAGGGTGTCGGCGAGCCGGCCGGTCAGCAGCAGGAAGCCGCCGAGGATCATGCCGTAGGTGGTGACGACGTACTGCAGGGACGTGGTGGAGATGTTGAGCTCGTCCTCGATGGTCGGCAGGGCGACGTTCACGATCGACACGTCGAGGAAGGTCATGAAGCCGGCCAGGCAGAGGAAGGCCAGGATGAGTCCGGGGCGGCGGACCGGCCCCGACTCGCCCGCCGCGGCGGGGCTGTGGGTGGACTCTTGGATGGACATGTCACTCCCTAGGAGCATGAGGATCTCGGACGGGGACGTGCAGGGAGGTACTGGTATCGCTGGCTTCTCGGAAGCTAGCATCCTGAGTAAAGTAGGTACCTAGAGGAAAGTGACTTCCCGAAAGGTGATGATCTGAATGAAGAGCACCGCGGGCGGCGGCAGCCCTACGGCCGCGACGACCGGCAGTCCGGTCGGCACCCTGGTCATGACCAGCCCCGAAGCCGCGCACGCGGCAGGCGCCGGCTCCCGGCAGGCGTGCCCGATCGCCCCGGTCCTCGACATCGTCTTCAGTCGTTGGACCACGCCGATCCTGTGGACGCTCCACGCCTTCGGCACCCAGCGCTTCGTGGAGCTGCACCGCAACATCGGCGGCATCACGCCGAAGGTGCTGACCCAGCGGCTGCGTCAGCTGGAGCGCGACGGACTGGTGATCCGCACGTACTACCCGGAGGTGCCGCCCCGGGTGGAGTACCAGATCAGCGAGCTGGGCAGCAGCCTGGCCCCGCTGTTCGCCTCGCTCTTCGACTGGTCGACCGGCCACCTGCCGCTGGTGGAGCAGGCACGGCAGGAGTTCGACGCGGCGGAGGAGCAGGCCGCCGCCCGGAACCGGTAACGGTCGTCGCGACATCAGCGGCGCGGCAGAACCGGGTCGTCGCCGAGCTCTCGCATGGCGCCCTGGAAGAAGATCAACGGCTCCTCCTCGGCGGGCGCGCCGAGTCCGACGACCTCGCCGAGCAGGATGGTGTGGTCTCCGCCGTCGTACTCGGTGACCAGTCGGCACTCCAGGTGCGCCAGCGCCTCGCTGAGCACCGGCAGGTCAAGGGCGGACCTGTGGTGCGGCACCTCGTCGATCCGGGCGGTCCGCCGGCCGGCGAACGCCCAGGCGATGGGCTCCTGTCGCTGGGTCAGTAAGTTGACGACGAAGCCGCCGGACTCCTGGACCACCGGCAGCAGCCGGGAGTTGTCGTGCAGGCAGATGAGCACCAAAGCCGGCTCCAGGGAGACCGAGGTGAAGGAGTTCACCGTGGCGCCCGTGGCGTTCTCGCCGCTGCCCGAGGTGATGACCGTGACACCGGTGGCGAAGTGCCCGCACACGGTGCGCAGCGCACGGCCGTCGACCGGACCGAGCTGCTCGGGAATGGCTTGCGAAACGGGGATCACGACAGCCCTCTCGTTCTCGGGTACGGGGTACGGGGTTGCGGACGTACGGGGTTACGCGGGCGTTCTTGATCAGGTGCGCGGCCGGATGAAGTCCACGTCGGGTTCCGAGGCGTGCGGCGGCGCCGATGCCACGACCCCCTCGGCCGGCTCGGGCACGTCGGCCTGCTCCGGGCGGGGACGGGAGAGCAGTGGACCCGCCATCGCCGTGGTGACGAGGGCCATGATCACGAGCATCGTGAACATGCGTCCGTCGAGCACGCCCAGGGTGACCGCGGCATTGAGGATGATGAGTTCGGTCAGGCCCCGGGTGTTCATCAACAGCCCCAGGTCCTTCGCCTCCCGCCAGGAGAATCCGGCCAGCCGCGCCGGGACGATCGCGCCGACCAGCTTGCCGGTGCAGGCCACGGCGATGATCGCGGCGAGCGCGACGAAGTCACCGGAGGTGAGCGCGCCGAGGTCCACGCCGAGCCCGGTGACGATGAAGAAGACCGGAAGCAGCACGACGCTGACGTGGTCCATGGGCTTGCGCAGGTGCTCCGCCAGGACCATGGCGGGCTCACGGGGCATCACGAACCCGAACAGGAACGCCCCGAAGATGGCGTGGATGCCGATCCAGGTGGTCAGCCAGGCCGAGGTGAGCGCGCCCGCGCAGAGCACCGCGAGCAGTGCGGACCACCGCTCGGTCGCGGCCCAGCGCCACACCAGACGGGCCACCAAGGGCCGTACGACCAGGAACATCCCGGCCACGTAAGCCACGCTGTACAGCCCGATGTCGGCGAGGTCGGAGTAGTCGCCGTTCGCCGTGACCAGGGCCGAGACATACGCCAGCAGGCACCAGGCGAGCAGGTCGTCGATGGCGGCGCTGGCCAGCGAGAGCGAACCGGCCCGGGTGTCCAGGAGCTTGTTCTCGGTGAGGATGCGGGCCAGCACCGGGAAGGCGGTCACCGACATCGCGGTGCCCATGAAGGTGGCGAACGCGACGAAGGAGATGTGGTGCCCGGCCACGGTGGAGTGCTCGTCGTACAGGAACGGTGCCAGGGCCACCCCCAGGCCGAAGGCCACCGCGATCGACGAGAGGGAGACGCCCGCGGCGAGCCGGGCGTGCGGCCTGATCAGCCGCTTCTCGAACTCCCAGCCGACCACGAACATGAACAGGATGAGCCCGACCTGGGACACCGCGGACAGCAGCGGCCGCACGTCGGCGGGGAAGATGTGCTCGGTCAGGTTCCCCGGCAGCAGGCCGAGCACGCTGGGACCGAGCAGGATGCCCGCGGTGATCTCACCGACCACGATCGGCTGGCGCAGCTTCTGGGCGAGCCGGCCGAGCGCGGCGCCGACCACCAGCACCAGGCCGATGTCGACGAGCATGATCGCGAGTTTCATGTCCTGGGCGTTGGCCGCCGCAAGAGTCGTCATTGAGGCTCCCGGGGTCGGGGCGGGGTACCGCGGGTCCACAGCACGCGGAAGGTCAGGGAGGAGAGCCGCCAGCCCTCGGCGGCGCGGCGGGCCTCGCCGGTCGCCAGGGTGCCGACCTGAAACAGGGGCTCGTCCGCCGCACCGGGGTGGTGGACGTGCGTCGAGACGAGGTTCGCGCGCAGTACGGCCCGCTCGGCGGAGTCGTCGAGATCGACGACCGCGGGTGAGCCCAGGTGCTGGGTGGCGGCGAAGGCCGCCAACGCGTCACGGTGGTATCCGGCGAGTCCGTCGAGGCCCTCGTGCCGGCTCATGGGGAACTCGACCAGGGCGTCCTTCGTGAAGAGGCCCCGTGCCCACACGTCGTCGAGTTCTTCGTCGTCGAGACCGATGAGGTAACGGTCCAGGAGAGTGGATATCTCTGATACTTCCGGGCCTGGATGCATTACCCGAGCATGGCGCCCCTGCCAATCGGCGACCAAGGCCGCTTTTCATATCCCTGACGAAGTTGAGAAAGATCTGACACCGCCCTCAAACAATTGACAAAAGAGCCAATTCCCCTGAACAGCAGGGCCTTTCACAGGGGCGGATCTCCTTGCCATGCTGCATTCGTACCTCCATTCACACCTCCCATTTCCTCGAACGGAAGAGACGAGAGAATGCCGAAGATCGCAGCCGATGGTCAGCACCTGACCGTTCTCAACCTGTTCTCGACCGACGCCGCCGAGAAGCAGGTCAAGCTGCTCGCCGCGATGCGCGAGATCGTCGACACGGCGGCCTACGAGGGCTGGATATCCAGCACGGTCCACGCCGGGCAGGACAAGCCGGGAACGGCCAACTTCATTCAGTGGCGCAGCACCGAGGACCTCGAGAGCCGTTACGCCGGTGAGGAGTTCAAGCACCGCACCCTCCCGCTCTTCGGCGAAATCACCACCTCGATCCGGCTGCTCCAGAACGAGATCGTGTTCACGCAGCAGAAGCCGGAGCTCGACGGCGTCACGGAGATCTCCCCGGACCGCGACGACTACACGTCCATCGAACTGTTCGGTGTGCTGCCGGAGGGCCAGGAGGACCTGATCGACGCCCTGGGCGAGTCCCAGACGTGGCTGGTCGACGTCCCCGGCTACCGCACCCACACGGTGCTGCGCGGCCTGCGCGCCCGCGGCCTCGAGGGCAAGTTCGTCGTCGTCTACTCCCAGTGGGACAGCAAGGAGGCGTACGACGCCTTCCGCGCCGTGCCGCAGGGGGAGCGTTCCCCGGAGCGCCAGAAGGTCGACGCCCGCGTCGCCGCGCTGCAGACCTGGCAGGACGAGAACACCTACCGCGTGGTGCACACCCGCGCCGCGGGCGAGTGAGCCACCCGGCGGCGGGCCGTCCGGTCGGGCGGCAGACGGCCCGCCGCCGGGTCTGAACCACGGCTCGGCATCGCACGCCGACCGATGTTTCACGTGAAACACCGCCCACCAGCCCCACCCGCACGGCCGCACCACGCACGGCAGACGCACGTACAGCAGCACCACACCCAGCAGCACCACGCACGGCAGATCGCGCACGGACGCGGACGCACGGGCGCGTTCCCACCCCCACTGGCTGGCCGCTGTCGGGAATCCCCCACCCGGCAGCGGCTTTTCTGTCCGTCACCGTTCCCGTCCCGTCCCAGCGCACCACACCAGGACGAGGAGAGAGCACACATGGAACACCCGGGCATGCGCCAAGTCGCGCACGAAATCAACGTCGCGGTCCCGGCGGACACGGTCCACCGGTTGATCGCCGAGGTGGGGAACTGGCCACGGATCTTCCCCTCGGTCGTCCACGTCGAGTACGAGGAGGCCCCCGAGGGCGAGGAGCGGCTGCGGATCTGGGACACGGCGGCCGGTGAGCCGCGCTGCCGTCCGCTGCGCCGGATCGTCGAGCCCGCCGCACTGCGGATCAACTTCCAGCACCTGGTCACCGAGACACCCGTCGCCGGGCTCGGCGGCGCCTGGCTCGTCGAGCCGCTCGGGGAGAACTCCTCCCGGGTGCGGCTGCTGCACGAGTTCCGGGCCGAGGGAGACGACCCCGGGGCGCTGGACCGGATCGGCGCGGAGGTCGACCGGAACGCCCTGGCCGAGCTCGCCGCGCTGAAGGAGAACGCCGAACGCGAATACGCCGACTCCGAGTTGACGTTCTCCTTCGAGGACACCGTCTACGTCGACGGGTCGGTCAAGGACATGTATGCCTTCATCAACGAAGCGCACCTGTGGTCCGAGCGCCTGCCGCACGTGGCGACGGTCCGCCTCGACGAGGACACCCCCGGCCTGCAGACCCTGGAGATGGACACCCGGGCCAAGGACGGCTCCGTGCACACCACCAAGTCGTACCGGGTCACCTTCGCGCACCATCACATCGCGTACAAGCAGGTCACCCTGCCCGCCCTGATGATCCTGCACACCGGCCACTGGACCTTCCAGGACACCGACCAGGGCGTCGCGGCGGCCTCCCAGCACACGGTCACCCTCAACACCGCGAACATAGAGAAGATCCTCGGCGCCGCCGCCACCGTCGCCGACGCCCGCGAGTACGTCCACACCGCCCTGTCCACCAACAGCCGCGCCACCCTGAACCATGCCAAGGCTCATGCGGAGGGCCGCCGTTGACCCCGACGGTGCGCCGGCTCGCTGTAGCACGGGGAGAGTTGGACGTGTGGCTGCTGCCGCCGCCCGACTCTCCGCGTGACGTCCCGTACGGCGAGCTCGACGCGTACGAGAGGGGGCGGGCCGACTCCTACCGTCGGCCCGACGACCGTCAGATGTACGCCGCGGCGCACGTGGGACTGCGCCGGGTTCTCGCCGGGTACACCGGCATCGAACCGAGCCGGCTCCACCTCGCCGGCGAGCGGTACAACGGCAACGGTGAACGGCACGGACGTCCCGTCGTGCTCGGCGTGCCCGGCGGCGCCCCCCAGTTCTCGCTCTCGCACAGCCACGGCCTGGCGATCGTGGTGGTGGCGGAAGTGCGGGTGGGGGCGGACGTACAGCGGTTGCCGTCGGCCGCGACCGCCGAGGCGTGCCTGCCGGCGCTGCATCCGGCCGAGCAGGAGGAGCTCGGGAAGCTTCCCGAGACCGAGCGGACCATGGCCTTCGGCCGGCTGTGGACCCGGAAGGAGGCGTATCTGAAAGGGCTGGGCACGGGGCTGACCCGGGGGGCCGACCTCGACTATCTGGGCGAGGTGGGGCTGGCCGAGCGGCCGACGGGGTGGGTGGTGGGGAACCTTCCCCTCTGTTCCACCCACATCGCCGCGGTGGCTCTGGCGGGGGCGGGGGATCGGCCCGTCGCTGTTCGCGCCGTGCCTACCTCGTATCTGTACGCCCCTGATGCGGTGGCCCGCATGGTGGAAATGGAGCCCGGTTTGCGTTCGATGCTTCGGGATCCCGCGCAGCGTGAGGATCTCGAGCGCTGAGGAGGCCGGTGGGGAGCTGCGGGCCGTTCATGGCTGGTCGCGCAGTTCCCCGCGCCCCTATGGGGCGCGCTGCAGGGTCCCCTGGCACATGGATCCCCCCACACAGCGAAGACACTGTCCTGGCCGTCGCGCCCACGCGGCGGAGCCGCACATGTCACAGCCCCGCGCCCCTATGGGGCGCTCTGCAGTGGGCCCCTGGCAAATGGGACCCCCTGCACAGCGAAGGGGCCGGAGAGTTCTGGTGAACTCTCCGGCCCCTTCTTGGTGTTGTTCTGGTGGCGGGCTCAGGCCGCCGCTCGCCAGGTGCGGGGGCCGTCGAAGCCGGTGATGCGTTCGGGGCGGCGCCACAGGGCGACGACCTGGTGCCTGCGGGCCACGTCGTCGGGCTTGACGCCGGGGCCGGCGGTGACGGCCATCAGTACCGCGGTCAGCGCGGCCAGTTCCTCGGGCGAGAGACTGCCGCGCTCGATCCGGAAAAGCGGACCGGCCGCGGGGTCAGGGGTGGGGTCTTGCGTGGTCATGGATCCTCCCTTGCGCACTGAGGCCTCGCTCACTGGGGCGGGTTGCCGTGCTTGCGGCGGGGCAGTTCGGCGTGCTTGGCGGCGAGCATGGAGAGTGAGCGGGCGAGCACCGCCCGGGTCTCGCGCGGGTCGATGACGTCGTCGACCAGTCCGCGTTCGGCGGCGTAGTAAGGGTGGACCAACTCCTCCTTGTACTGGTCGATTTTCTCTTGACGCATCGCGTCGGGATCGTCGGCGGCGGCGATCTCCCGCCGGAAGACCACGTTGGCGGCGCCCTCCGCACCCATGACCGCGATCTCGTTGGTCGGCCAGGCCAGCGCGATGTCCGCGCCGATGGAGCGGGAGTCCATCACGATGTACGCGCCGCCGTACGCCTTGCGCAGCACCACGGAGACGCGCGGCACGGTCGCGTTGCAGTACGCGTAGAGCAGTTTCGCGCCGCGCCGGATGATGCCGTCGTGCTCCTGGTCCACGCCCGGCAGGAAGCCGGGTACGTCGACCAGCGTGACCAGCGGAATGTTGAAGGAGTCGCAGAACTGCACGAACCGCGCGGCCTTTTCGCTCGCCTTGATGTCCAGGACACCCGCCATGGCGGCCGGCTGGTTGGCGATGATGCCGACGGAGTGGCCGTCGATACGGGCCAGCGCGCAGACGATGTTCGGCGCCCAGCCCGCGTGCACCTCCATGTAGTCGCCGTCGTCGACGAGTTCCTCGACGACCCCGCGGATGTCGTACGAGCGGTTGCCGTCGTGCGGCACCAGGTCGAGCAGTACGTCACCGGACCGGTCGCCCGGGTCACCGCTGACGTGGCGCGGTGGCAGCTCCCGGTTGTTGGACGGCAGCAGCGACAGCAGGTAGCGCACTTCGGCGAGGCAGCTCTCCTCGTCGTCGTGAACGAAGTGGGCCACGCCCGAGACCGCGCCGTGCACATCGGCGCCGCCGAGGCCGTTCTGGCTGATCTCCTCACCGGTGACCGCACGGACCACGTCGGGCCCGGTGATGAACATCTGCGAGATGTCCCGGACGGTGAAGACGAAGTCGGTCAGGGCGGGCGAGTACGCGGCGCCGCCCGCGCACGGGCCGAGCATGACGCTGATCTGCGGGATCACCCCGCTCGCCCGGGTGTTGCGCTGGAAGATGCCGCCGTAACCGGCCAGCGCGCTGACACCCTCCTGGATACGGGCGCCGGCACCGTCGTTCAGGGACACCAGCGGAGCACCGGCCGCGATGGCCATGTCCATGATTTTGTGGATCTTGCAGGCGTGGGCCTCGCCCAGCGCGCCGCCGAAGACACGGAAGTCGTGCGCGTAGACGAAGACCGTACGGCCCTCGACCGTGCCCCAGCCGGTGATCACACCGTCGCCGTACGGCTTCTTCGCCTCCAGGCCGAAGCCGGTGGCCCGGTGTCGGCGCAGCGGTTCGACCTCCTGGAAGCTGCCCTTGTCCAGCAGTAGTTCGATGCGCTCGTGCGCGGTCAGCTTGCCCTTGGCGTGCTGGCGTTCGGTGGCTTTCGGGTCCTGTCCTGCGCGGGCGATGTCCTTGCGTTCGGCCAGCTCCGTCAGCCGGCCGTTGAGCTCGATGGGTATTGCGGGCTCCATCTAGGGATCTCCCCTTCAAGTGGCTTGAGACGTACGTCCGGTCGGTCAGCGGGCGAGCAGCGCGGTCAGCTCGCCGACGGTGCTCTCCCGCAGCACCTCGGCGGGCACCTCGGCGTCGAGTGCGCGCCGGATACGGCGCCCCAGGTGCAGGGCGTCGAGGGGGTCCAGGCCCTGGCCGCGCAGCGGCAGGCCGGGCGAGAGCCGGTGGCCCGGCGGGACCGCGAGCAGGTCCTGGAGCTCGAGACGGAGGCAGTGGCCGATGGCACGGGCGCGCGCGTCGGGAGTCATGGCGCGCAGCTGGACCGGGTCCGGGAGCCGGTCCAGCCAACTGCACGGGGAGTCTTCATGCGTGGAACTCATGGGGCTGCCTTTCGTGGGTGAGGCCGGGTCCGACGGGATGCCGGCGTCGGCCGGTGGCCGAGGAAGAAACGACGTGTCCGCCCCGCGAGCAGCACCGCGAGCGCCGCCGCCGACGAGGCGAGCCCTCCCACGTACAGGCCGGAGCGCGCACCGTGATGGACGCTGAGCCAGCCCACGAAGAGGGCGCCGAGCGGGGTGAGTCCTTGCAGGATGAGCGTGTAGAGCGCCATCACCCGGCCGCGGTAGGCGGCGTCGCTGCCCAGCTGGATGCGGTGGTTGGCGGCCTGGGCGAAGTAGATGGTGGCGAAGCCGGTCAGAAACAGCAGGACGGCCGCCCACGCGTAGGTGGGCGACCAGCCGGCCGCCGTCTCGAAAAGCCCGAACGCCATGGCGGCCCCGGTGACCGTACGGGCCGACGGGCGCCCGCTGCGGGCGGTGGTGACGAACGCGGCGAGCAGCGAACCGGCGGCGAACACGGTGGTCAGCAGCCCGAACGCGGTCGCCCCCGAGTGGAAGACCGTCTTGGCGAGCAGCGGCAGGGTGAGCTGGAAGTTGAAGCCGAACAGGCCGACCGCGGCGACCAGCGCCAGCGGCACGAACAGGTCGGGGCGGCCACGGACGTACCGCAGCCCGTCCACCACCCGGGCGCCGTGCGTGGGCGGGGCCGTCCGCACGAGTTCCTCGGGCCGCATCATGCGCAGCCCCGTCACCGTGGCCAGATAGCTGACCGCGTTGAGCAGCATCGCCGTCCCCGCGCCCACCGCGCTGATGAGCAGCCCGGCCAGCGTGGGGCCCACCACACGGGCGGTGTTGAAGTAGGCGGCGCTGAGGGCCGAGGCGTTGGGCAGCAGTTCGGGGCCGACCATCTCGCTGACGAAGGCCATCCGGGTGGGCACCTCGACCGCGTTGACGGTGCCCAGGCCCAGCGCGAACAGGTACAGGTGCCACAGCTCGACGTCTCCGGCCAGTACGAGCACGGCAAGCGCCAGGGCGAGGGCGCCGGAGACCAGGTTGGCGGCGGTGAGCAGCAGCCGTTTGTCGTGGCGGTCGGCGAGCCGGCCGCCGTACAGCGTGAACAGCAGCAGCGGCGTGAACTGGAGCGCGGTCACCGTGCCCAGAGCTGTGCCGGAGTCCCCCGTCAGGGAGAGCACCAGCCAGTCCTGGGCGGTGACCATCATCCAGGTGCCCGCGACCGAGACGACCTGGCCGGCCGCGAAGAGCCGGAAGTTGCGCACCGCCAGGGAGCGGAACGGCGTACGCCGTGTGCGGTCCATGGCGTCGAGCCTCGTGGTCGTCATGGCATCAGGGCGTCAAGGACGCGCCCGCGGCCCGGCGCGCGAGGCACTCCTCGAAGAACGCGAACGCGCGCAGGTGGTAGGTCCGGGCGGCCCAGCCCAGGCTGATGTTGTGCCCCGCGCCGGGCTGGCGGTCGACGGAGGTGTACGGCGCCGAGGCGAAGTGCGCGGTGAGGTCGGCGACGGTCTCCTCGTCGTGGTGCCACCAGTGCTCCTGCTCGGCGAACGTCAGCCGCACCGGTACCTGCACCGCCGCGGCCGCGACCGCGAACCGGCGCGGCCACCAGCGGGCCTCCGCCCGCTCGCGCACCGGCATCGGCGCGACCAGGGACTCCGCCGCGCGGAACGTGTTCGGCGGATAGAAGCGCAGGGCACCCCAGTTGCGCTTCCAGTGCTGGTGCCCGCGCGGGTCGGGCAGGGCGCTGCCCGGGTCGACCGCGTAGTCCCGGCCGAGGCCGGAGATGTCGAGCCCGAGCAGCGGCGGCAGGGCCGGGTCCGGATCGCCGGCCTGGGAGGCGGCGTAGGTCAGGGCCAGTTTGCCGCCGAAGGAATGCGCGAGCAGGAACACCCCGGCGCCGGTCTCGCAGCGCCCGGCCAGATGCCGCACCGCCGCGTGCAGCGAGGCGGACTGCTCGGCCAGGGTCTGTCCGCTCGGGGCGTCCGCGGCGGACAGCCCGTAGCCGGGCCGGTCGACGGCGACCATGGTGTAGCCGAGCCGGGCGCCGAGGGCGAGCAGCGAGACGTCGGGGTGGGCCTGTCCGTCGAAGTACCCCGCGCTCATGCCTCCCCCGTGCACCGCGACGACCGTGGCCCGCGGTGGCCCGGCCGGCTGGGCGATCAGCGCGGAGAGCGTGACGTCCCCGGCGGCCAGGGCGACGGGGCGGACGCCCGGTGACATGGGGGGCATGCCGGAACCGGGTGCGGACGGTACGGACGAGGGGTTCGACTCGACCGTGGAAACGCTCACTGGGGGTACTCCCTTTCGTGGTCGACGCATGCCGGTGCCGGTCCTTCGTGGTCGACGAACGGCGGCACCGGCCCTTCGCTGGTCCTCGCCGCCGACGCCCGTCCTTCGTGGTCGACGAATGCCGGCACCGGCCCTTCGCTGGTCCTCCCATGCCGCGCCGGTTCTTCTCGGTCAGCGCGGGCCGGTGCCGGTCCTCCTTCGTGGTCGGCGCGCTCCGGTCCTCACTCGCCCTCCGGCGCGCCGAACCAGCGGTGCAGCGTGGCGGACAGCTCCGTCGCGTCGGTGTCGGCCCAGACGACGTAGCCGTCGGGGCGGACCAGCAGCGCGGTGGCGCCGTCGAAGGCGTCCGGGTCCTGCGGGGTGCCGGTGACGGTGGTGACGCGGTCCTTCCAGCCGGCCGCGGCGGCACGCAGCACGGAGTCGTCGGCGAGGTCGAGCAGTACGCCCTGGGCCGCGTGCAGCAGCTCCGGCGTACGGACCTCCCCGGCGTCGGTGCCCAGCGCCCGCGGCGGCAGCCGGCGCCCGACCAGCGGGTGGCCGCCCTCCCCGAGGTCGTAGTGGACGTCGAGGTGGCTGACCACCCCGGCCAGATGCCGCTTGACCTCGTCGAGGCCGATCAGCTCGGCGAACAGATCGCGCAGCGGCTGGGACTCGGGCCCGCCGAGGAAGACCGTGCCCTGGGCGCGGGTGTTCATCAGCAGCCGCGCGCCGACCGCGTGGCGCTCGTCGTGGTAGGTGTCGAGGAGGCCTTCGGGCGCCCGGCCCTGCACGGTCGCGGCAAGCTTCCAGCCGAGGTTGACCGCGTCCTGGACGCCGGTGCTCAGCCCCTGGCCGCCCGCCGGAAGGTGGATGTGCGCCGCGTCGCCGACCAGCAGCACCCGTCCGCGCCGGTACTCGC
This sequence comes from Streptomyces sp. NPDC048275, assembly GCF_040652275.1. Classification (NCBI taxonomy): domain Bacteria; kingdom Bacillati; phylum Actinomycetota; class Actinomycetes; order Kitasatosporales; family Streptomycetaceae; genus Streptomyces; species Streptomyces sp. NPDC048275. Next base: position 9,097 of record NZ_JBEZLR010000007.1, on the reverse strand, counting down.
TGACCTGACGGGTGGCGTCGGTGAAGGAGCTGACCCAGTCCGCGCCGCCGCCGGAGATGTCCTCGCCCGTCAGCCGCTCCCAGGCCGCCGCCACTTCGGCGAACTCCGGGGTCTCGCTGCGGTCCGCCGGCGGGGTGCCGTGCTCGCACACGATGATCCGGTCCACGCCCTCGGCCAGCGGTGCGGCCATGATCATGCCGCCGGGCAGCCGCTCGCCCAGGAACCGCGGCTTGACCGCGCAGCCCACCACGTCGGCGAGGTACATGCCGCGGGTGGCGTCGGTGCCGGGGAAGTCGAAGCCCGCGGCCTTGCGCACCGGGCTGTGTCCGCCGTCGGCGCCCACGAGGTACGCGGCACGCAGGGTGCGCTCGCCGTCCGGGGCGGACACGGTGACGGTGACCCCGTCCTCGTCCTGCTCCAGCGCCAGGAACTCCCAGCCCCGCCGGATGTCGGCGCCCACCTCCCGGGCCCACTCCTCCAGCACCGCCTCCGTCTGGGACTGCGGGATGCCGCGGGCCCCAAAGTGGGCGTCCCGCAGCACGGTGTAGTCGAACTGCACCCCGCCGAAGTGGCCCATCGGGCTGGTCTGCAGCCCGCCGAAGCGCGGTACCAGTCCGCGCTGGTCGAACGACTCCAGCGCGCGGGCGGTGAACCCGAGTCCGCGCGACTGTCCGGTGGGCTGCGTCAGCCGCTCGGCGACGATCACGCTCACGCCGCCCAGCCGCAGTTCCCCGGCCAGCATCAGCCCGGCCGGGCCGGCGCCGACGACGATGACGTCCGCGTCCCTCTGCACGTCCATGGGTGTCGGTGTCCTTTCCTCGCTCTTTCGGTGGGTGGGCGTGCGGTCGTGCTCAGCTGCCGTCGGCCGGGGCACCGAACCAGCGGGTCAGGGCCTCGGGCAGACCGTCCGGGGCCGAGCCGGTCCAGGCGACGTAACCGTCGGGGCGTACGAGAAGGGCTCGGCCTGCCGGTATCGGGCCCCCGGAGGCGGGGCGTCCCTCAGCGAAGGTGACCCGGTCCGACCAGGGGGCCGTCGCGGCGCGCAGCGCCCGGGCACCGTCCCCGTCCAGGGACAACAGCAGCCCGCGACCCGTGCGCAACAGTTCGGTCGTACGGCGCCGCGCGCCACCTTCCACCGGCTCCAGCCATGCGTCCGGCAGCCGCCGCCCGAGCAGGGGATGGGCCTCGGGGCGGGTTTCGGAGCCGACACCGACGCCGTTGGCGACGCCGACCCCGAAGTCTTGATCTCCGTCGCGCCCGTCGCCCTCGACGTCGTACCGGATGCCGAGGCCGCTGATCATCCCGGCGAGGTGCTGTCGTACGCCGTCCAGGGTGACGAGTTCGGTGAGCAGGGCGCGGGTGGGTTCGACCTCCGGGCCGCCGAGGAGGAGTTCCACCTGGGCCCGGATGTTGGCGAGGACCTGGCGGCCCACGGTGTGGCGCTCGCGGTGGTAGGTGTCGAGGAGGTCTTCGGGGGCGCTGCCGCGGATCACGGCGGCGAGCTTCCAACCGAGGTTGAAGGCGTCCTGGACGCCCAGGTTGAGGGCCTGGCCGCCACTGGGCATCTGCCGGTGCGCGGCGTCCCCGGCGAACAGCACACGGCCGTGCCGGTAGTGGGCGAGCTGCCGGTCGGCGTCGCCGAAGGCGTTGACCCACAGCGGGGTGCCGTGGCTGATGTCCTCGCCGGTGACGCGCTTCCAGACGTCGGTGACCTCCGTGAAGTCCGGTTCGGCGCCGCCGCGTTCACCGGGGGGCCGCCCGAACTCGTGGACCATCACCCGGGTCACTCCGTTCCGGGTGGCGGCGATGGCGAGCCCGCGCTCGAGGCGATGGAAACGCCGGTCGGCCACGGCGACCCCGGAGACATCGGCGCGCAGCAGCTCGCGCGTGGCGTCCCGGCCCGGGAAGGGGGCCCGGACCAGCCGCCGTACGGTGCTGTCCTCGCCGTCGCAGCCGACCAGATAGCGGGCGCGGATGTGGACGGGACCGTACGGGCCGATGGCCTCGGCCTCGACCGCCGTGTCCTCGGTGGTGACCGACAGCAACTGGTGCCGGCGCCGCAGTTCGGCGCCGAGTTCGGCGGCCCGCTGCTGCAGAAGCTCCTCGGTGCGGGTCTGGGCGACCTTCCACTGCCCGGGGTACGGGCTGGGCAGCGTCAGGTCCAGCGGTACGCCGCCGAAGTGGCCGCGCGGCTCGCACGGCGGCGTACCGAGCTGGTCCAGCAGTCCGCGGGAGTCGAGGATCTCCATCGTGCGGGCGTGCAGGGTGGAGGCCCGGGATTCGGTGGTCGGGCCGGGGCGCTGGTCGACGACGACCACCTCGGCGCCGCCGAGCCTCAGCTCGGTGGCGAGCATCAGTCCGGCGGGGCCCGCTCCGACCACGAGGACGTCGGTGTCCAGGGTGGTCGTGTCGGTGTCCTGATGGTCCGTCGTCATCGTCAACGCCTGTTCTCTGCGAAGGCCTTGGCGTGGGTGAGAGTGGCGCGGCTGTTGGTGGACAGCGCGGTGTGGACGTACTCGCGGGCGTCGGCGACGGTGGCTCCGCAGCCGAGGATGCTCTCGATGTTGTCCGTGTTGAGGGTGACCGTGTGCTGGGAGGTCGCCGCGACGCCCTGGTCGGTGTCCTGGAAGGTCCAGTGGCCGGTGTGCAGCGTCATCAGGGCGGGCAGGGTGACCTGCTTGTACGCGATGCGCTCGTGCGGGAACGTGACGCGGTACGACTTGGTGGTGTGCACGGAGCCGTCCTTGGCCCGGGTGTCCATCTCCAGGGTCTGCAGGCCGGGGGTGTCCTCGTCGAGGCGGACCGTCGCCACGTGCGGCAGGCGCTCGGACCACAGGTGCGCCTCGTTGATGAAGGCGTACACGTCCTTTGCCGCGCCGTCGATGTAGACCGTGTCCTCGAAGGAGAACGTCACTTCCTCCGCGGCGTGCGCGAGCTCGACGTTCTGTTTCAGCGCGGCCAGCTCGGAGCGGCTGTTCTTGTCGACGGCCGCGTCGATCCAGATCAGGTCGTGCGGGTCGTCGTCGATGGCACGGTAGTCGTGCAGCAGCCGTACCCGGGACTCGTTCTCGCCGAGCGGCTCGATGACCCAGGTGCCGCCCATCGCGGCGACCGGCGGGGCGGTCACCTCCTGGCGGAAGGTGATGCGTAGGGCCTCGGGGTCCAGTTCGCGGCGCGAGGTCCAGTTCTTGGCCTCGCCGTTGGCGGTGGCCCAGATCTGTATCCGCTCCTGCGATCCGTCGTGCTCCACCCGGTCCACGTGGATGGTGGGCGGGAAGATCCGCGGCCAGTTGGTGACCTCCGCCAGCAGCCGGTACACGGCCGGTGCGGGCGCGGCGATCGTGATCTCGTGCTCTACCTCACGGGTCGTCATGACGCTTTCTTCTTCCATGGCTGGGTACGGGCTGCCGACAGTCGGGCGGCGTGCGGGGGCCTGCTCAGAAGTTGCCGAGTCCGCCGCACACGTTGATGGCCTGCGCGGTGACCGAGGCGGCCGTGTCGGAGGCGAGATAGGCGACCATGCCGGCGACCTCCTCGGGGGTGGAGTAGCGGCCGAGCGGGATCTTGGCCTGGAACTTCTCGAGGATGGCGTCCTCGGAGGTGTCGTACGCGGCGGCGTATCCGGCGCGCACGCGCTGCGCCATCGGCGTCTCGACATAGCCGGGGCAGACGGCGTTCACGGTGATGCCGGTGGGGGCCAGCTCATTGCCGAGGGCCTTGGTGAAACCGACCACGCCGTGCTTGGAGGCGGAGTAGGGGGCACCCAGGACGACGCCCTGCTTGCCCGCGGTGGAGGCGATGTTGATGATCCGGCCGCGACTCTTGTGGCGCATGCCGCCGGTGTTGAGGACCTCCCGGGTCAGCCGGAAGACGCTGTTGAGGTTGGTGTCGATGACATCGGTCCACAGCTCGTCCTCGATGTCGGCGGTGACGCCGCCACCGGACCGGCCGGCGTTGTTGACCAGGACGTCGACGGTGCCGAAGCGGTCGACGGCGGCCTGCACGAAGGCGGCGGCCGACGCGGAGTCGCGGACGTCGAGGACCGTGCCGTCGGCCTCGATGCCCTCCTCCTGGAGCGCCTTGACGGTCTCGGCGACGTGGTCGGCGTTGCGCGCGCCGATGAAGACACGGTGACCGCCGGCGGCCAGCGCGCGGGCGGCCGCGAGACCGATGCCGCTGGTGGCACCGCTGATGAGAGCGACCCGCTTCTCCTGCGTTGACATGTTCTTCCTCTCCCTGTGGCTGGTGATCTGCGACGGCTGCGGCCGCGGCGGGCCCGGGCCGGACGAGACCCCCTCGGATGCGATGAAAGGTTTCGCCCGGCCCGGGGAAGCCGACAGAACGTACGGAACGTCAGGCGGCGGCGGGCTCGTCGGAGGCGAACTGCTGGTTCACGGCCTCGATGAGGGCGCGCGGGGTGTCGGCGTCGGTCAGCAGGTCCTCGTCGAGGACGATTCCGTACTCGCGCTCGATACGGCTGCCGGTCTCCAGCAGGGCCAGCGACTCGTAGCCGAGGACCTCGAACGCCTCGTCGAGGATGTCGCCGTCGAGGTCGACGCCCTCGTCGACGCCCGCGCCTTCCAGCAGGATGCGGCGCAGGTCGTCCAGGGTGAATTCCGGAGTGGACACGTGGGTTCCTTCCCAGGTCGGATCGTTTCGGTGGGGCGGGGGGTCAGTCGACGGCGCGGACGACGAGGGCGGAGTTGAAGCCGCCGTAGCCGCGGGCCAGGACGAGCGCGGTGCGCACCTGGGCGGTGCGCGACTGGTTGAGGACCAGGTCGAGGCCGTACTCCTCGTCGGGGTTGACGTGCACCGTCGGAGGGATCAGCCCCTCTTCCATGGCGAGCAGGGCGGTGGCGACGTCGAGCGGGGCAGCGCCGGAGTACAGCCGGCCCGTCATCGTCTTGGGCGCGGTGACCGGAACGCCCCGGACACCGAAGACCGCCGAGATCGCCTCGGCCTCGATCCGGTCCAGCTCCGGCACGCCGGCCGCGTCCGCGAAGACCACGTCCACGTCCTCGGGAGCCACCTCCGCGTCGGCCAGGGCGAGTTCGATCGCCTTGCGCAGACCGGGCTCGCGGTCGCTGCCGGGCCGGGGGTCGAAGGTGGACCCGTAGCCGGCGATCACGCCGTAGATCTTGGCGCCGCGCTCGCAGGCCGACGAGGCCGACTCCATGATCAGGATGGCGCCGCCCTCGCCCGGCACATAGCCGGACGCGTCGGCGTCGAAGGGAAGGTAGGCGCGGGTCGGCTCGTCGCTGGTGCTCAGCCGGTCTCCGGCCATCTGCGCCACCCAGCCCCAGGGACAGATCGACGCGTCGACGCCACCCGAGACGATCATCGGGGTGCCCTTGCGGATGAGCCGCCGCCCGTGCGCCACCGCGTCGAGACCGCCGGCCTCGTCGCTGACGATGACACCGCTGGGGCCCTTCAGCCCGTTACGGATGGAGATCTGGCCGCTGTTGACGGCGTAGAACCAGGCGAAGGACTGGTACGCGGACACGTACTGGCTGCCCTGGCTCCACAGCTTCTCCAGCTCGCCCTGCCCGAACTCGAAGCCGCCCGAGGAGCTGGCCGTGACGACGCCCATGTCGTACTCGCCCAGCGCCTTGGGGTCGATGCCCGCGTCGGCGAGCGCCCACTCGGCGGCGACCAGCGCCATCCGCGTCATGTGGTCGGTCTGCGGCAGCAGCCGGCTCGGCAGCACGTCCTCGGCGACGAAGCCGGGGACCTCGCCCGCCAGGGTGGAGGGGTAGGAGGACGGGTCGAAGCGGGTGACCCGTCCGATGCCGTTCTTGCCGGTGCGGGTCGCGGCCCAGAAGTCCTGGGTGCCCAGGCCGTTGGGGGCGGCGATGCCCAGACCGGTCACTACCACCGTGGTGGTCATGCCACGCTCCTCTCGGGACGCGCCAGCACCATGGCGCTCTGGAATCCCCCGAAGCCGCTGCCGACGGTCAGGACGGCGTCGGTGAGCTGCTCCCGGGCGACCAGCGGCACATAGTCGAGGTCGCACTTGGGGTCGGGGGTGGTCAGGTTGGCCGTGGGCGGCACGACGTGGTTCTCCATCGCCAGCGCGGACGCGGCGATCTCGATGGAGCCGATCGCGCCGAGCGAGTGCCCGACCATCGATTTGATCGAGCTGACCGGGGTCCGGTAGGCGTGGTCGCCCAGGCTCCGCTTGAACGCCTCGGTCTCGTGGCGGTCGTTCTGCTTGGTGCCCGAGCCGTGCGCGTTGATGTAGTCGATCTCGGTCGGGTTCATCCGCGCCTCGTCGAGCGCGACCGTGATGGCCTCGGCCATCTCCGCGCCGTCCGGCCGCAGACCCGTCATGTGGTACGCGTTCGAGCGCGTCGCATAGCCCGCGATCTCGGCGTAGATGTGCGCGCCGCGCCGCTTGGCGCTCTCCAGCTCCTCAAGGACGAACACGGCGGCACCCTCACCGAGGACGAAGCCGTTGCGGGTCCCGTCGAAGGGGCGGGAGGCCCGCTCGGGGGCGTCGTCCCGGGGCGTAGTCGCCTTGATCGCGTCGAAGCACGCCATCGTGATCGGCGAGATCGGGGCGTCGGACGAGCCCGCGATCATGACATCGGCGGAGCCGTCGCGGAGCAGTTCCACCGCGTGGCCGACCGAGTCGATGCCGGACGTACAGCCCGTGGAGACCACCGTGTTGGGGCCCTGCGCGCCCACGGTCCATGCGACCTCGGCCGCGAAGGAGCTGGGGACCAGGTAGTTGTACAGGTGCGGGGCCGAGTACGCGTGGTCCACGAGGTGGAGCCGGCCGCCGTCGCTGACGACGTTGTACTCCTCGTCGAGACCCATGGTGGCGCCGACCGCGCTGCCGATGGTGACGCCGACGCGGTAGGGGTCGTAGGCCTCCATGTCGATGCCGCTGTCGGCGACCGCGCCACGGGCCGCGACCACCGCGAACTGCGCGGCGCGGTCCATCCGGCGGATCTCCTGCGGGCTCAGGCCGTGCTCCGCGGGATCGAAGTCGATCTCTGCGGCGACCCGGGAGCGGAACTGGCCGGGGTCGAAGAAGGTGATGCGGCGGGTGGCCGTACGGCCCTCGCTCAGCAGGTTCCAGAAGTTCTTGGCCCCGACACCGCCGGGGGCCAGCACCTCTATGCCGGTGATGACAACTCGTCGTTGGCTCACGCGGACGCCTCCCAGTTGTAGAAGCGCTTCGCCATCGCGTCGGCCGGGGAACGCCATGTCGCCGGGTCGTAGGCCTCGATGAACGGCTTCAGGTCGTCACTGATCTGTATGAAGCGCGGGTCGTGCCGGGCGCTCTGGATCAGCTCGCCGCCGTTGTCCGCGTCGAAGTCCTGAAGGTGGAAATACAGACCTCGGTACTGGAAGAGCTGGCGCCGACGGGTGCCCATGAGGTGCGGCATTTCCGTGTTGTCGAAATCACCGAAAAGCTTGGCGACATCGACGCTCGACCCGGGTTCCAACCGAGCCACAATCAGCGTGCTGAACATACGTTTCCCTCTCCTAGAGGCCCACCACACGACAGTTGACGAAAGCTCATATTCAGTATCTGGGGCGGTCCGGACGGTTTCAATGTTCCCCATGTCAGGGAATTGTCAGACCCGGTCAGAATTCCGCAGGCATTCCGGGAATCCACGGCTGACGCATCGCGCATTCCGCACGAATCAGCTAATGAATCAGTTGGTGATTTCGCACATGGCGGCGCCGGAGGTGACGGACGCGCCGACTTCGGCGGTGAGGCCCTTGATGGTCCCGGAGCGGTGGGCGTTGAGGGGCTGTTCCATCTTCATGGCCTCGAGGACCACGATGAGGTCGCCCTCGTTGACCTCCTGGCCCTCTTCGACGGCGACCTTGACGATGGTGCCCTGCATGGGTGAGGCGAGGGTGTCGCCGGAGGCGACCGGGCCGGACTTCTTGGCGGCGCGGCGCTTGGGCTTGGCGCCCGCCGCGAGCCCGGTGCGGGCCAGGGACATGCCCAGCGAGGACGGGAGCGAGACCTCCACGCGCTTGCCGCCGACCTCGACCACGACGGACTCGCGGACCTGCTCGTCGTCCGCCTCGGCGGTGTCGGCGGGGCTCGCGAAGGCCGGGACGGTGTTGACGAACTCGGTCTCGATCCAGCGGGTGTGGATGGTGAACGGGTCGGTGGAGCCGGTCAGTTCGGGGGCGAAGGCGAGGTCCCGTACGACCGCGCGGTGGAAGGGCAGGGCCGTGGCCATCCCGCCGACCTCGAACTCGTCCAGGGCGCGGGCGGCCCGCTGGAGCGCCTCCTCACGGGTACGGCCGGTGACGATCAGCTTGGCGAGGAGGGAGTCCCAGGCCGGGCCGATGACGCTGCCGCACTGGACGCCCGCGTCGAGGCGGACGCCGGGGCCGGACGGCGGGGCGAAGGTGGTGACGGTGCCGGGGGCGGGGAGGAAGCCCCGGCCGGGGTCCTCGCCGTTGATGCGGAACTCGAAGGAGTGGCCGCGCAGTTCCGGGTCGCCGTAGCCGAGTTCCTCGCCGTCGGCGATGCGGAACATCTCCCGGACCAGGTCGATCCCGGCGACCTCCTCGGTGACCGGGTGCTCGACCTGCAGACGGGTGTTGACCTCCAGGAAGGAGATCGTGCCGTCCATGCCGACCAGGAACTCCACCGTGCCCGCACCGACGTACCCGGCCTCCTTGAGGATGGCCTTGGACGACGCGTACAGCTCGGCGACCTGCGCCGGGGACAGGAACGGTGCCGGGGCCTCCTCGACCAGCTTCTGGTGCCGGCGCTGGAGTGAGCAGTCACGGGTGGAGACGACGACCACGTTGCCGTGGGAGTCGGCCAGGCACTGGGTCTCCACGTGCCGGGGCTTGTCGAGGTAGCGCTCGACGAAGCACTCGCCGCGTCCGAAGGCGGCGACCGCCTCACGTACGGCGGACTCGTACAGCTCGGGGACCTCTTCGAGGGTGCGGGCGACCTTCAGTCCGCGGCCGCCGCCGCCGAACGCGGCCTTGATCGCGATCGGCAGGCCGTGTTCCTTGGCGAACGCGACGACCTCGTCCGCGCCGGAGACCGGGTCGGGGGTGCCCGCGACGAGCGGCGCGCCGGCGCGCTGGGCGATGTGGCGGGCGGCGA